>DNTK01000591.1 GCA_003508755.1 Bacteroidales bacterium
GTTTTACTGCGTTGCTCCCGTTTAAGCTCTGGTTGCGCGCCTGATATAATAAGATTGTCTTCCTCGGCATATTTCTTGGCTGTTTTGGCATCATAAATATCTGCATCACTCTTCCCCAATAATTCCTCAACATTTGGCATTTTCAGCATTGTAGAGAATCTATCGTTGGCGATTACATACTTTCCCGATATATCTTTTATAAAGATACTGTCGGGGAGATTATTTAACATGGTGAATAGTGGTGCTGATTGGTCGGCGCTTATTTTACTAATATCGCGCAACGATTTAATTGAACTGCGCAGGTATTTAAAATAAACAAGGCATGATGCATAAGTAATTGCAACACCGATGAAAAATGGTACGAGTATATTCAAGCTTAAGAATATGAAATGGATTATATTTAACACGTTGCTTTTTTGAAATAGGATTTAATTACATTCTCTTACGTAAAAAACAAAATTTAGTTTTTCGCCTGGAGGAATTAATAGAAACTATTGATAAAAGTGATTTATTTTAACATTAAGTTATTACAATTTTAAATAAATGTATGAATCTGGCAAAAGATTTTTTCGATTCGGGTTTCGAGCTTTATAAATTTCTAACACAAAAGTCTCAGGTAAAGAATGTTACCAAACGCTTTCTAATTCGTGAAATAAGAAATAATTTGAAAAGACTCGAGCATCGCAATAAGCAGGGAGCAAATAAATATTCTATTATTCAGAAATTAGAAAATGAAAGTATTGTGCGTGCCCTTAGCGAAGGGTATAATTTTAATAAACTGGTTTCGCGAAGAGAGGTAACAGCTGATCTGGCTGAAAAGCTAAAAAATGCAAAGCGCTATATTGGTTGGGATGCTGAAAGAATTGTAAACAGTATTGATGAAAAAATTGTTTCCTTAAAAGAAATCGTTGAAATATATGAAGCAGAAAATATTGAGCAAATTAATATAACCTCGCGTCTGAATAACCTGTTTACTTTGCTACTCTTGCTCACTTTATTAATGCATAAAGAGAATAGTAAAACATAATAGCTCCTGAAGGATTTCAGGAGCTATTTGGGTTTACTCGCTACGGTTTAGGGTGTGTAGAATGTTTCTTGCGAAACTATATGTAACAACCGCTGTATTAATGATGAATCAAATAACAAAAGGGTTGCGTTTTAATTAAAAAAAATAAAAATGAAGATTGTAGCTGACAAGAATATTCCTTATCTAAAAGGTGTGTTTGAGCCATTTTGCGACATAGAATACCTGCAGGGAGATTTAATTTCTAATCGTGATCTTACTGACTGTTCAATCTTGATAGTTCGAACCCGAACCAGGTGTAACAGCGATTTACTTGAACACACGCCGGTGAAATTAATTGCTACTGCAACAATAGGTTACGATCATATTGATATTGATTATTGTAAAGAACAAGGAATAGCATGGGTAAATGCTGCAGGGTGCAATGCGCGAGCTGTTCAGCAGTGGGTAATGGCTGCTATATTGAGTTATGCGAAGCAACATGCAATTGATTTAACCAAAAGGACACTCGGTGTTGTAGGAGTTGGACATGTAGGTAGGCTGGTAGTAGATTTTGCCGAAGCGGTTGGAATGAGTGTTTTATTGAACGATCCTCCCCGAGAACGTGCAGAAAGCAGCTGCATTTTTCGTTCTATTGAACTGCTTCGGCAAGAATGTGATATTTTAACTTTTCATGTGCCTCTGCTGATAGAAGGAATCGATAAAACGTACCACATGGTTAATGAAAAGTTTTTGAAAAAAATTAATAAGGGTACCATACTCATCAATAGTTCCCGGGGTGAAGTTGTTGACACCTCTGCCATAGTCAATGCATCCAGTAGTAAAGCCATTGGGGCCGTATTAATTGATGTCTGGGAAGGTGAGCCAAACCTTTCCTTGGAATTGCTTCGCCATGCGGCCATTGCTACTCCCCATATTGCTGGGTATTCTTTCGAAGGTAAGGCAAACGGAACGGCAATTGTTGTGGAAGCTGTAGCCGAATTTCTTAACCTGCCACTTTCCGGCTGGTATCCTGATGAAGAGCATTTAAATGCGCACCGTACCATTCAAATCGATGCTACCGGACTCACAACCCAGGAGATTTTAACGGAAGCATTATTGACGACATACGACATTAATTCTGACGATAAGTTACTTCGAGAAAACTTTGAAGAGTTTGAACAGCTAAGGGCAAACTATTCATTCAGGCATGAAGTAAATGCATATTCTCTGAAAATTAAAGGAGCTGAGGCAAAGGTGATAAAATCGCTTGAGCGGCTTGGATTTGAGATTGTTGAAGTTTAAGGATGGTAGCCACCTTCTGCTTCCAGCTGTTGTGCTATTCTTAGATAGTGAGCTTTGTATTTGATATAGTGGTTACCTTTTTCAAATTCCCAATGTACATTGCGTGCCTTATAGATTTTTCCAATGCATGATTCAAAAATGAGCGTGTAACTTATTCCGGTAATTCTTTCGGCTTCAAGAATGGAGTTAAAGCGGATGCTTCTGTCGGCAAAATGGCCAACTACAGGAACATTATACCTTTTCTTCTTGCGCTTTTCAGCAACGCTCATGACATTTTCTGAATTCTTTTTCATCAGATGGTTATGCTTTGTACTTATTACTTCATTAAAAATACAATATTATTTTAACATTCAAATTTTTTACCTTAATTGAATTGGTGCAAAACGGAATATTCAGGTTCTATTTTAAATCTTTTTGTGATACAACCTTGGTGGGGGTAGTATTCTTAATTTGTTTTGGTTGACCGGTGGTTTCGAGAACATTCGACCATAACTCTCCCTCGGTTGAAATTCGCTTTCGGGTATCTACTGCTACTTCAATCGGAAGTGTTGTGAATTGCGAATTCCAATAGCCGACAACAAACCCCGTTCTGCCTGCCATAGCAGCATGAACTGCATTTTGTGCCAATAAGTTACAAAAAACACTGTCGTTTGCATTTGCTTCGGCACTTCGTATAATATAACTGGGGTCGATGTACTTT
>DNTK01000467.1 GCA_003508755.1 Bacteroidales bacterium
AGATAGCAAGCAGTTGAAAGACCTGAGAAACCGGCTCCTATGATCGAAATTTTTGTCATACAGTTTTTAAAATTAGTACTTCAGCTATGTGTTTAGTTCCTATACAGAAACAATAAAAGCCAAAATAGGTTTACGGCTGATATGCTATTGGAGGTTTATTTTTGCAAATAAATCATAAATTTTCCGCCTTCATTTGCTACATATCTTTCCCAATTTAATTAAATTTAACAACTCGTTAACATTTTCTTTGAAATAATATGAATTTATAGCCATGGATGTTGAACTACTTTCCCGCCTGCAGTTTGCCTTTACGGTAGCCTTTCACTATATATTTCCTCCACTGAGCATAGGATTAGGACTGCTCATGGTAATTATGGAGTCGATTTATATTAAAACCGGCGACAAGCAATACGAGATTCTGGCCAGGTTCTGGACCAAGATCTTTGCGCTGACTTTTGGAATAGGAGTTGCCAGTGGCATTGTGATGGAATTCGAGTTTGGTACCAATTGGGCAGTTTATTCCAAGTATGTGGGCGATGTATTTGGGAGTGCCCTGGCTGCAGAAGGTGTTTTTGCCTTTGCCCTCGAGAGTGGTTTCCTGGGAGTGCTTTTATTTGGCTGGAACCGAACAAAACCATGGGTCCACCTGGTATCGACCATTGGGGTGTTTATAGGTTCTATGTTTTCAGCGATATGGATTGTGGTGGCAAACAGCTGGCAGCAAACACCGGCTGGTTTTCATATAGTTGGCGAGGGCATGGAGGCCCGAGCTGAAATAACCGACTTTTGGGCCATGGTCTTCAATCCTTCCAGTGTTGATCGAATTTTACATGTTTGGTTGGGTGCATTTCTTGCAGGTGCATTTCTGGTTTTAAGCGTGCATTCATATTATTTATTAAAGGGAAGGTTCAGAGAGGTGTCGATAAAAGCCATGAAGCTTGCCTTGATAGTGGCTACAGTATTTTCGGTAGGTCAGCTCATTACGGGGCATTCCTCTGCCGAAGGGGTGGCCGAGAATCAACCAGCTAAACTGGCAGCCATCGAAGGGCATTTCGAAGCTTCAGCCCCTGCCGATATGTACTTGTTGGGTTGGGTAAACAAAGAAGAACAGAAAGTAACGGGATTAAAAATTCCGGGTGGATTGTCGTTCTTAGTCGACTATGATTTTACAACCCCGGTTACCGGACTCAATGCCTTCCCTGAAGAGGATCGGCCAACAGCCGTAAATGCTATTTTTCAATTCTATCATATAATGATAGCATTGGGATTATTTATGATAGCCCTGACAATTTATGCCAGTTTTCTGTGGTGGAAAGGAAAGCTTTTCGATAAGCGCTGGTTGCTGTTTACCTTTGTTTTCGCTGTTCTTGCGCCTCAAATTGCCAACCAGTTTGGTTGGTATGCTGCCGAAATGGGACGTCAACCATGGGTGGTGTATGGTCTCTTGAGAACTTCTGATGCCTTATCGGAAGCAGTATCTGCCAATGAGGTTCTCTTTTCGTTGATATTGTTTGCACTGATATATGCTATTCTCTTTACTTTATTTATCTATCTGTTGAATAAAAAGATTAAAGCAGGTCCCTACGATGAGCAAAAAGAGGCTGATCGTCCGCTTCAAAGTGAAATATCTAACATAATAACCGCCTGATTATGAATACATTTCTTGGAATTGACTACCCTACTTTGTGGTTTCTTGTTGTTGGTGGCTTATTCTCAGGATATGCCATTCTCGATGGGTTTGATTTTGGTGCCGGAGCATGGCATCTCTTTTTTAAAAGGGAAGAAAGCAGGAGGATTGCTCTGAATGCTGTTGGCCCGGTATGGGATGGAAACGAGGTGTGGTTGGTAATTGGCGGTGGTGCTTTATTTGCCGGCTTTCCCATATTATATGCTTCTTTATTTTCGGCGATGTACATACCTTTTATGCTCTTTTTAGTGTTTATCATCTTTAGAGCCGTATCTATAGAATTCAGGGGGAAAGAATCCATGCTTTGGTGGAGAAAACTTTGGGATGTCTGCTACAGCATATCCAGTGGAATGCTGGCACTTCTTCTGGGAGTGGTATTGGGCAATGTGTTAATGGGCATGGCAGTTGGTGAAAATTTTGTTTACCAGGATGCCGGTTTTCTGGAATTTCTAAACCCCTATGCCTTGCTGGTAGGTATCAATACCCTCGCATTATTCATGATGCATGGAGCCATATTCCTGTTGCTAAAAACAGAGGGCAAGCTGCATGATAAACTTACCCGGTTATTGCGTGGGGGAATGATATTCTTCATCGTTACTTTTGCTCTCTTGACACTTTATACATTGATTTACATGCCCCATCTTTCCGATAATTTTAAGCAAAACCAGGCATTGTTTGTTGTTCCTCTGCTTGCATTTCTTAGTATTGCAAACATACCCAGACTGGCTACTAAGCGTAAATACCTGAGAGCTTTTCTGTTTTCATCACTTACCATCAGTCTGCTATTAATATTGGTAGCCATTGAGCTCTATCCGACACTTTTAATCTCTACCCTTGATCCTGAATATTCCATAACAGTTTACAATGCTGCTTCTTCAGAGAAATCATTAGGAATCATGTTAACCATAGTAGCCATTGGAGCCCCATTGGTGGTGACTTATACCTGGTTTGTCTACAAAACGTTTTGGGGTAAAGTAAAGTTGGATGAAACAAGCTATTAAGTTAGTCTTCTGAGCAGTTGCCTACCCTTCTCATTTTTGGGGTGTAAAGATTAAGTCGCAATTACTGATCTTTTCCATTGGAAAGATAATCAGCGTTTTGTAACTTGTATTACTACATTACTTCCAATTTCACACAATACCTTTCACTAAAGCATATTATTTGAAGACAGGCATTCTGCATGTTATTAACTTGCCGGAAGGTGCTTCTGCATTACCAGAGGGTCTGCAACCATATCGGCACGCAGTAAGCTTAGTAAAAGAGCGAATACGATGAACGATAATTAAAGCTACATAAACCACTAAACCACCCTGTCATGAAAAAGATTTACATTGTTTTATTATCAAGAATATTTTCGACGCTGTTAATGCACCAGGCTTTGCAGAGTCAAACGATTAACCTTACCGGTAAAGTAATAAACAGCCAGGGAGCTGCCATATCCGGGGCTTCGGTAAGTGTTGCAGATCTGGGAATTAACGAGACCACCGATGGAAATGGTAATTTTACCATTAACTACAGTTCCGGCACAAGCCTGAACGAAATCAATGCAAATGGATTGAGGAGCTATTTTGATGGCCATGCCTTGTATATAGCAAGCAATAACGAACCGGTAACTGTTACAATACATGATGTTTTGGGAAGACAGTATGCCACTATTTTGTCATCGGAAATCCTATCGGGAGAATTTAAAATCTATCCAGCAGCATACATCCAAACCAGCAGCCCCAACTTCTACCTGATATCGGTGGAGGTGGGCGAACAAACCTATACCCATAAGTTTTTAAACAAGGCAATTGCAGGAGCTGGCAAGGGGCTGTTTTTTTTACGTGAAACCGAAACTAGTGACGTACCTGCAAATGTGAAAAGTGTGCAGGCATCCTTTGTTATGAAAGTTTCACATGACGACTATCGAACGAAAACTTATTCGCTCGATTGTAATGATTGTCCGTATATGGAGATAACCCTGGAAGATAAGCTTCCGGCCGCCCCTGATAATCTTGTCGCAACATCACCAAATTCATCCTCTGTGGAGCTTTCGTGGAACGATAACTCCGATAACGAGACCGGATTCCGGAT
>DNTK01000188.1 GCA_003508755.1 Bacteroidales bacterium
GTCCCAAGTCGATATATTCCGAAGGGTAGGCCATAATAAAAGATCAGGATAAATTTTAAACTTTAATATTAAAGAAGATTTTTAAACTATCACATGACGTTCGGCATGGTACGACGAACGCACCTGTGGTCCGCTCTCGACATGTGCAAATCCCATTTTCAGACCTGCTTCCTGCAAACGTTTAAAAACATCCGGATGGATATATTCTTTTACCGGGTAATGTTCCTTCGATGGGCGCAAGTACTGGCCAAGCGTAAAGACTTTTACACCCACATTGTAAGCATCCTGCATTGTGTTAATCACCTCCTTTTCTGTTTCGCCAAGGCCCAGCATAATACCTGTTTTTGCAATAAGACCGGATTTTGCAACGTAGGCCAACAATTCCAGGCTATGCTCATACCTGGCCATCGAACGAACTTCAAGTGTCAGACGCTTTACTGTTTCCAGGTTATGCGATATAACTTCCGGTTTTTCGTTTATTATGGTATCCAGTGCAATGTTGCCTCTTCTGAAATCGGGTATCAATACTTCCATGGTGATACCAGGATTTAATTCCTTCGCCTTCCGGATGCATTCAGCCCAATGACCAGCTCCACCATCATGCAGTTCATCTCTTGCAACTGATGTAATGACGGCATGCTTTAATTGCAGTTCTTGAATAGTTTCGGCAAGGCGTATGGGTTCATCCGGGTCAACAGGTTCTGGTTTAAGGGTATGTACCTGACAGAATTTACAATTGCGTGTACATTTCTCGCCCAGTATCATAAAGGTAGCTGTGCCAGCATTCCAGCACTCTCCTTTATTAGGACAATTGCCACTTACGCAGATGGTATTTAGTTTTTGGTTGGCTACCAAGTTTTTAACGCGTGAATAGTTCTGCCCTTTTGGCAAGGGCACTTTCATCCATCTTGGTAGGCGTGCAATATTTTGTTCTTTTATGTTCATTTATTTTTCCTTTCCTGCAAAAATAGCTATTCATTTACAACCAAAAAATGATAAAAAAGTTCTGAGGATAGTTAGAAGAGGTTATTGAGGAACGACTCCAGGTTATCAATTCCAAGTTGCGTTGTTAGGTTTTGAAATGCCGCTTTCAGATCCGGCTTCTGATGCCTGATTTCTTCAAGAATCACCTTTGTATGCAGTTGTTTATTATTTAAAAGGATCTCAGCTGTTTTTATAATCGACTTTTCAACCTCGAACTTCACATTCCATTGGTTATTTTGTATCATGAAGCTATTGGTAAACGAGTATTTCGGTGAATAGCCCCATATCCAATCCCAGCTGGCGTATTTTTCTTCACATAGAGCGGTTATTTGTTTTGTGTCTGCGGGTGACAAGGTATAAGGTTTATATCCATAATTCTTCAGAATAAAAGCAACAAGTCCATTTGTAAATTCCTGAATAGTCATTTTTGTATCAAGGAGGCTATGGATATTTGTAACGCTGGCTCTGTTCGACTGAACGGCTTTATCTATATATTTTCCAGGGGTAACCTTTATGGCTTCTCGCAGTTGTTCTAAATCAGAATTAAAGAGCAGTGTTCCATGATGTAGTACCCGTTTTTTATACACATGTTCGGCATTGCCGGACACTTTTAGTTCGCCGATACGGATATCATTTGTTTTTCCAATGTGCGCCTTTATGCCTAAGGTGGCTAGATATTCCATGATTGGAGCAACAAATTTTTTAAAATCAATGAGTTTACCGGGTTCACCGTTGGCGATAAAAGTAAAATTCAGGTTATTCAAATCATGTACTACCGTACCTCCGCCCGAAAGTCTTCGGGCCACATGGAGCTTATTTTTAAGTAAGTACGGATAATTAAGTTCAGCAAGGGCATTTTGGTGTTTACCAACAATCACTGCAGGTTCTGAGCGCCAAAGCATAAAAATATTCTCCGCAAAGTTTTTCAACAGATACTCTTCTGATGCCAGATTATAATAGGGATTAAAGGAATCGCTCAGAACATAAAACATATCATGCTTAGTTTTAAATAAAATTTGTAATTTCCGTGGCTAATATAAAAACCAAAAACGAAGATATGGAAAAGTTAATAGAGCGCTTTTTGAAATATGTTAAAATAGAAACAACTTCCGATGAAGCTAACGACAAGGTATACCCCAGTACACCTTCGCAGATGGAGTTCCAAAAAATGCTGGCAGAGGAGCTTAAAGAGATTGGCCTTGAGGAGGTTGATTTGGACGATAACGGTTATCTGATGGCCACCTTGCCCTCGAATATCGATAAAGATGTACCGACTATTGGTTTTGTATCTCATGTTGATACCAGCCCTGATTTTACTGCTAAGAATGTAAACCCGCAAATTGTTAAATACACTGGTAAATCAATTGAACTGAATAAGAAAGAAAAGCTTTACCTGAGTGCTAACGAATTTCCTGCACTGGCACGTTACCTTAACCAGGAAATTATTTGTACCGATGGAAAGACATTGTTGGGAGCCGATGATAAGGCAGGCGTTGCAGAGATTGTAACAGCCATGGAAATGCTTATTAAAAACCCGGAGATTAAACATGGAAAAATTCGCATCGGATTTACCCCTGACGAAGAAGTGGGGCGAGGAGCCGATAAATTTGATGTAAAAAAGTTCGGAGCTGATTTTGCGTATACACTTGACGGGGGTCCTGTGGGTGAACTGGAATTCGAGAATTTTAATGCTGCAAGTGCAAAAATTACTATTCAGGGATTAAATGTACACCCCGGAACAGCTAAGAACCGTATGAAGAATTCTATGCGGATAGGAATGGAACTTAATACGATGTTACCCACCAATGAGCGCCCCGAATATACTGATGGATATGAAGGATTTTACCATCTTATTGATTTCACGGGCTCGGTAGATTACACAAAAATGGCATATATTATTCGCGACCATGATAAAGATAAGTTTGTTCAAAAGAAAGAAATGATGATTAAGGTTGTTGATCACCTTAATTTAAAATATGGCTCGGGCACAGTAAAGTTAATTTTAGTAGATCAATACTATAATATGCGCGAAAAAATTGAACCCGTTATGCACATTGTGGAACTTGCCAAAAAAGCGATGGAAGCAGTGGACGTCATCCCTGATATAAAACCCATACGCGGGGGTACCGATGGTTCGAGATTATCATACATGGGTCTGCCATGCCCTAACATATTTGCAGGAGGGCATAATTTTCATAGCCGGTACGAATATGTACCCATAAAATCGATGGAAAAATCGGTTGAGGTGATTTTGAAGATTGCTGAGCTAAATGCCATGTAGGCAAAACTAAAAAAGCACAAATAAAAAAGGGTGCTTCAACTCGTGAAGCGCCCTTATTCTTTTCGGTACTCTAAATAAAAGACTGATTAATAAGTTTTACTACCTCGGTAACTTAAAAGAGCACCAACTTTTACTCGCTTAACATATAAATAAATTGCACCTAAGTTTCAGTCTTTATGATGTAGGTTACTTTATTGCCATTATGAGCATTGCCATCTTGCACATAACCATTACAAATATAACTGCTGAGAGTTTCGAATGATATACCCGAGAGTAGGTATATTTTCTTAAATACGATAAGAGATTAACCGAGGAAGCGTTACTAGGCTATGCCATTAGAAATAGCATATTTTATAAGCCCTACAATGGTTTTTGTATGTGTTTTCCGTAGGATATTTTTACGGTGTGTTTCCACAGTAAAATGACTAATACAAAGTTTTTCTGCAATCTCAGGGGTTGATAACTCCTGGCAAACCAACTTTAAAATTTCTCCTTCGCGGGTTGTGAGTTTTTTAATAGTACCGTCTGACTTTTTCTCGTCAGCAAAGTTTTCAGAGATAATTTCTATTACTTCATTACTGTAATAGGTCCCGCCGTTTGAGATGTGTGCAAGTGCTTTTAATAATTCTTGTTTACCAGAGTTTTTAAGAATATACCCATCGGCTTCGGCCATTAAGATATCCAGAATAATCTCTCGGTCGTTGTACATCGAAAGCACTAGCACCTTAAGTTCCGGCCATTTTTCTTTAATCTGCTTTGTAAGCTCGGTACCCGACATATTAGGCATGTTAATGTCAGTAACAACTATGTCTACCTTGTTTTTCTCAATGAAATCAATGGCTTCAAGTCCATCAAGGGCCTTGCCTACTACATAATAGGTATTGTTTCGCTGGAGGAGGGTTTCCAGACCTTCCAGAAACATTTGGTGATCATCGACTAATAAAACCTGCAGTGCCATGATTGTTTTACCTGTATTATGACGGCCTAGTTCTAAATATACAGATTTATCTGGTATATACAATAGACCATACAGTGGAATTAAAAAAAGGGTCTGGAAAATATTAGTTACACAGGAATGCTAAAGAAAAAACGAGATCCTTCACCTGGTTTGCTTTCCACATCAATATTACCTCCCAGTCGTGAAACCATTTCTTTGCATATAATAAGTCCCAGGCCGGTTCCCTGCTCATGGTTGGTGCCTTCACGAACAACCTTTTCACCCATTTTAAAGAGTTTTTTTCGTGTAGTTTCTTCCATTCCAATACCGGTATCGGTAACAGACAGCTGAATTTTACCTTCGCTGGGAACGCTTGCTTCGATGGAAATACTTCCTTCAACCGGGGTAAATTTAATCGCATTGTTTACCAGATTTCGTATGATGGTTTGAAAGACATTTACATCGGTATGAATGAATGTTTGAGGGATAACATTATTCAGTAGTTTTATTTTCTTATTATTGGCCACTTCGCTCAATACCCCAAGCACGAGGTTTACTTGCTCAAATACATCCACCTTTTCCATATCGAGCGTTAATCGCCCCTGTGTAGCTTTGCCCCAGGCTAGAAGATTATCAAGTAAATTCAAAG
>DNTK01000193.1 GCA_003508755.1 Bacteroidales bacterium
CAATTGCAGTGAGGGCCTTCTCCATCGATATTCTCTTGCGGGTAATAAAGGTTTATCCCGATATTACCAACGAGCTGATTGCCATCCTTGAAGACATCATGCCCGATGGATCAAAGGGTTTAAAAAATAAATGTAGTAAATTACTTAAGCAGCTGCGCAAATAGCTTTCAGTTAAGGTATGTCTTTGCTAGTTTAAACCAGGATCAGTGGTAACCTTTTCATTCATACTACCCATTCGATAGCCTTCCATATCGATGGAAATATGCTTAAATCCAAGCTGCTTCATTTTTGTAAGAACACGTTGGCGCGTTACCGTATCAAAAAAGCGCTGCACTTGTTTGGGATGTACTTCAATTCTCAAAGTTTCTCCATGCAAACGTGCGCGCACCTTAGTAAACTTTAACTCACGTAAAAATTCTTCTGCTAACTCGATCATATGTAGTTTTTCTTTGGTGATTGGATCATTGTATGCGATGCGTGAAGCAAGGCAAGCCATTGCTTCCTTTTTCCAGGTTGGTAATTGTAATTCTTTTGAAAGATCTCTGATATCTTCCTTTGAAAAGCTTAATTCCTTCAGTGGACTTAAAACGTCAAAATAGGTTAAAGCTTTTGATCCTGGCCGATAGTCTTTTTCATCATCTGCATGAGAACCATCGATTAGATGCAATAAATGATTCTCCTGCATGTATTGAGTAAAGGAGCCAAATATGTGTTTTTTACAATGAAAGCAGCGGTCTACGGGATTGCTGCAATACTCAGGCGATTCCACTTCATTGGTATGAATAACAACTGGCTCTACTCCTATTTCACGAGCCATATCAAGTGCATCTTCATATTCCCTTTCTGGCATGGTATCCGATTTACCAATTATGGCTATCACTTCATCTTTTAATACTTCGTGAGCTATTCTCAGGAGCAATGTACTGTCTACTCCCCCCGAATAAGCAATGACGACTTCTTCAAGTTCAAGAAAATAATCTTTAAGCTGCTGATATTTAGAATTGAGTTCTTTCTTCATTATAGATGTTTTTGGTCACTAAGGTTTGTGCAAATTACATTTATTTAACGTAAATCCATTCACGGGAGTTCCTTCATTCATCAACACTTCTGGGCGGTTTATAAAATAAAAACAGCCGTCTGCTATTTATGCTAAAATTGCTAACGCTGTATTGAGAAATTAAAACGCTATTTTTGTGTTGCAGAATGAATTATTTATCAGAACATAAAGAGGATATTAATCAATCATGAATTCAAATTCGAAAGCTCTAGTACTTTTATCAGGCGGTCAAGATTCCTCAACCGTTCTGTTTTGGGCCAAGAAAAAATTTGCCCAGGTTGAAAGCATTGGTTTTAACTATGGGCAAAAGCATAAGTTAGAGCTGGAAGTAGCTTCCGGTATTGCTACTATTGCAAAAGTAAATTATTATATCGCAGAAATTTCCACACTTCCTGATGTTTCTAAAAACGCATTAACATCTTCAGCAATTGATGTAGAAAAAGGTGTAAAATCAGATGCACCACCTAACACCCTTGTTGAAGGTCGCAACCTGCTCTTTCTGACCTATGCTGCTATTTATGCAAAAAAGAAGCATGTTAATAACCTCGTAATGGGTGTAGGGCAAACAGATTATAGTGGTTACCCCGATTGCAGAAATGAGTTTATTCAGTCGGCTCAGCAAACCATTAGCCTGGCTACCGATTTCGAATTTAGCATCCATACTCCTTTGATGTGGAAGAACAAAGCGGAGACCTGGCAGCTGGCCGATGAGTTGGGTGTATTAAATATTATTCGGGAAAATACCCTAACTTGTTATAATGGAATAATTGCCGATGGATGCGGGAAATGTCCTGCATGCATTTTAAGAAAACGAGGACTGGATGAGTATTTAGATTCAACTATCAGCTAGCAGCGAACAAATCGCAGTTAGGAAATATATACATACTAATCACAGAATATTAAAAAACTATGGAAGGTTTATCGCAACTAGGTAATAAAACCAATTACAGCAATGAATACGACCCGGGTGTATTGGAGTATTTTGAGAATAAACATCAGGACCGCGATTATTGGGTTAAATTTAATTGTCCTGAGTTTACCAGCCTTTGTCCCATAACCAACCAGCCCGATTTTGCAACCATATACATAAGCTATATTCCTGATGTAAAGATGGTGGAAAGCAAAAGCCTGAAATTATACCTGTTTAGTTTTCGGAATCACGGAGCTTTCCACGAAGATTGTATTAATATCATAATGAATGACTTAATTAAGTTAATGGATCCGCGATACATTGAAGTATTGGGTAAGTTTTTGCCGCGTGGTGGAATTTCCATTGACCCCTACTGTAATTATGGAAAGCCCGGTACAGAATTCCAGGAACTTGCCAGGTACCGCTTGCAAAACCATGATTTGAGTCCAGAGAATATTGCTAACCGGTAAAAAAAATAGAATTATCCTGGGTTTTATTTATTGCCACAACAGCAAGTGTCTAAGAGACCAATGTGGGTATGCTGAGATAAAGATTCCGTGCGGCATGTCTGATTCCTAAAAAAAATATGGGGTGATACCCCTGGAATCACCCCTGATAAAGGATAC
>DNTK01000248.1 GCA_003508755.1 Bacteroidales bacterium
AGCATGATAACTGTATGCATCAAAGGTAAATCAACATAGCTAAGCGCATCTATCCTGCTGTATTTTAAATCCATGCTTACCTCTTTCAGCTTAGTGAGTCCGGTCTCTATTAATGCATAGGTTTCTTTCTTCTGGAAAAGTGCAAAATAGCGCTCGAAAAAAGATAACCCCGTGATGTTGTAAGTCCAGTTTATTCTACAGCCTTTCTCTACAGGCTCCAAAAACCACAGACCAGTAATTTTTGCTTGTGTACCGATTTTAAAACTAACGGCCATGCTTTCATTTAATACAGCATGTGTAATTATTAGCTTGTTTTGTATCGAGGAGTTGTTCCAGGTCATTTCAGAGCCCTGAATGCGGTCCTCTTGGTGAATGGTGAGATACTGAGGTTCTGGAAAATCCCATGGTGACCAGTTTTTCCATTGGCTAAATCGTGCTAACTGATCATATACAATGCTCCGATCGGCATGAATGGTTTTGGTAGCGACAAAGGTGTATTTTTTTGGCAAAAACAAGCCAGTAAGAACAAGGACAACTGCCAGAACAAAAACTATAAACAATATGCGCAGAATGGTTTTCATGTAATTTATTGCTTAATAAAAGTAAAATAAGAGCAATATTTCGTCCAAAACAACAGTTGTTAACTTAATTTAAAAACTTTCTGCCAGCTACCCTGCCTATTTCTTTATATTTAACTCTGATATGGTAACTAAAAAAGTTAATATGAAAGCGGCTGTAATCCGAAAATGGGGTAATGCTGAAGTATTTAAAATTGAAGAAGTAAGTCAACCTACTCCAGGCCCTGACCAGGTGTTAGTAAAGATCTTTGCTTGCTCCATAAATCCGGTAGATTGGAAACATCGCAAAGGTAAACATCAGTATCTATTAGGGGCTCCTTTTCCAATCATCCTTGGCTATGACATATGCGGAGAGGTTATAGAAGCGGGGAGCGAAATAAAGCACCTGAATGAAGGAGATATAGTTTTTGGAGATTTAGATAATAAATATGGAGGTGGACTTGCTGAATATGCCCTTGGCACCGAACAATGTTTTGCATTAAAACCAACAAATGTGAGCATTGAGCAATCTGCTGCAGTTTCCCTTGCCGGGCTTACCGCTTTGCAAGCACTAAGAGATAAGGCTCAACTGTTCAAAAACCAAACTGTTGTTATTAACGGGGCCTCCGGTGGTGTCGGACATATGGCTGTGCAAATTGCAAAAATACTACAGGCAAAAGTGATTGCTGTGGCCAGTGGTAAGAATACATCCTTCCTTGAACAATTTTCACCCGATGATATTGTTGACTATACGCAGCAGGATATCTTGAAAATACCCTTTAAAGCCGATGTTTTTTTCGATGTAATCGGAAACTATTCCTTTCTTAAAACCAGGCATCTTCTAAAACCTCATGGCACCTACATAAGCACTTTGCCCCGCCCCAAAATTCTGTTTCATAAATTATTACAGCCTTTTACCAGAGGGAAAAAAGTTAAGACACTTCTGAGAAAACATTCTTCTTCAGATTTAGCATTACTGGGTAAATGGATGGAAACAGGTAAATTAAGAATTCATATAGATAGAAGTTTTCCTTTGGACAAAATAGCTGAAGCTCATGCACATTCCGAGCTGGGCAGAACTGTTGGAAAAAGCATAATTGTCATTGCAACACATGAAAAAGAAACAAAAAAATAACCGTACAATTATTAGGAGAAAAACAGCGCTAAAAATTACTGCATGGGTAACTATTCTGGGATTTTCACTCCTCTTAATCTTCATTTTACTTATACAGTTAGGTGCATTTGGGAGTCTGCCGGATGAGCTGGAATTAAAACAAGTACGAAACAACCAGGCCACTGAAATTATTTCCGTGGATAATAAACTCCTCGGTAGGTATTATTACCAGAACAGGACTAATGCCAGCCTGGATGAAATTCCATCTTACTTAATTGATGCCCTGGTTGCAACGGAAGATGTTCGCTTCTTCAGACATGCTGGTCTTGATATTAGAAGTACCTTGCGGGTAATAGTAAAGTCAATTATTCTACGAGATAAAAGTGCCGGTGGTGGAAGTACCATAAGTCAACAACTTGCGAAGAACCTATACCCACGTAAGAATCATGGTATTCTCACCATGCCAGTGTCTAAGATTAAAGAGATTATTACAGCACGAAGACTCGAAGATGTCTATTCAAAAGAGGAAATACTTGAATTATACCTTAATACTGTATCCTTCGGCGAGAATGCCTATGGAATCGAAACAGCGGCATTGATATACTTCAGTAAAACACCCTCGCAATTAAGTATCGAAGAAAGTGCCCTTATGATTGGTCTCCTTAAGGCCAATACTAGCTATAATCCCCGAATACATGTAAAAGCCTCTACCAGAAGGCGTAATACTGTTCTGAGTCAAATGGCACGTTATGGGTATTTATCGAAAGAAAAAGCCGATTCTATTTCAAATCTGCCTGTGCAATTAGATTACCAACCCTTAACCCACACGGAAGGCCCTGCCCCATATTTTAGGGAACATTTACGGCACGAACTCTTAAATATCTTAAAGGATCTGAAAAAGCCCGATGGCTCTGATTATAGTCTGTATGCCGATGGATTGGTGGTATATACAACAGTAAACTATACTATGCAACGCTATGCCGAGCAAGCAGTTAAAGAGCACTTAACAGAATTACAAAATATATTTGACAAGCATTGGAAAAATAGAGAACCCTGGAAAAAAAATCCTAACCTTGCCCGTTTGCAAATGGAACAAAGTAAAGCCTATCAAGCATACCGAGAAACAGGGTTATCGCATACAGAAACCATGGATGCCTTAAAAAAGAGACGGAAGTCAAGCATCTATGATCCGGAAGGCGATATCGATACTTTAATAGCTCCCCTCGATTCCATTCTCCATCATTTCAAAAGCCTGCAAACTGGGGTGCTCATCATGAATCCGAACAATGGCGATGTTTTAACCTGGATTGGTGGTCCGCGATACAAATATTTTAAATACGATCATGTTAAGGCCCGTCGCCAGGCTGGTTCGGTTTTTAAACCAATCGTCTATGCTGCAGCTGTTGAAAGAGGTACCTCCCCCTGCACGATGTATGCGAACGACAGTGTTGTTTATGAAGACTATGATAACTGGACACCTCAGAATGCCGATCGCACCTATGGAGGGTACTATTCCGTGAAAGGTGCTTTGGCTAATTCAGTAAATACAGTTAGTGCAAAAATGTTGATGGAAATTGGATTTGAACCCACAATCAATCTTGCAAAGGAGATGGGAATTCGTGCCGATTTACCAAAAGTCCCTTCACTTGCTTTAGGCACTGGCGAAATTTCTTTATTCGAGATAGTGCAAACCTATTGCGTTTTTGCCAACCGAGGCAGAAAGGTGAGCCCCCGTATGATTCGTCGTATCGAAAACGCCAATGGCCAGGTTATCTATTCAAATGCAGCTCATGAGCCAGGCGACAGTGTGCTTTCAAAAGCAACGGCCGAAACTATGCTGGCAATGTTGCAAGGCACAGTGGACCGGGGCACAGCTAAAAGCTTAAGAACAATCTGGGGAATAGAGAGTGAACTTGCCGGTAAAACAGGTACAACACAAAACCAAACAGATGGCTGGTTTACATGTATAATACCAAACATGGTTATTGGCGTTTGGGTGGGAGGTGACAATCCGGTTGTTCGGTTTCGTAGTCTTTCCCTCGGTCAGGGAGGGTATACGGCGCTTCCAATAACTGCCAGATTTTTGAGAAAACTATACAAGGATCCACTTTACAAGTACCTTGGAAATTCCAGTTTTAATCTGCCCGACGAGGTTTACCAGGAAATGGATTGCCCCGATTTTGAGGAGGAGTACAAAGAAACACTGATCGATTTTTCTGTGATAAAAGAAGAGGGAGTAAGGGAATTTATCAAGAAAATATTTGGCAAGAAGAAAAAGGATCAGAAAAAGAAAAACCGCAAAAATACTCCTTCTGAAATTGAAACCGAAGTAAAGGAAAAAACAGAATAATATGCAACTTAAAACAGCTAACCATAGGTTCGAAATAGAATTTAACGATACACCCACTGCCAGAGCCATACAATACAATCTACCTTTAAAAGGAAAGGCAAATATTTGGGGTAAGGAAATCTATTTTTCAATTCCTGTACATAGCGAATTCGAGAATGATGCGAGAGATATTCTGGAGCCAGGCGAGCTAGCTTTCTATCCTCCCATGAACGCATTTTGCGTTTTTTGGGGGCCAACACCCGCAAGTACAAACAGCAGTCCCAGAGCTGCCGATGTGGTAAATATTGTGGGTAAAATTAAAGGAGACCTGTCACTTCTTGATGAGGTACAGTATGGCGAAATTATTTACATTGAATAGCATTGGAACAGTTTTTTAAATGAGGTATTGCTACAACTTGAGCATCTATTCAATAATGCACAACAATTATTGTATACATCAATTCTTAAAGCATATATTTGCAGCATGAATTATACCGGAGAAATAGCTGCCCTACTCACTGCCATTTTCTGGACAATAACCGCAATCGCATTCGAGCGGGCCAGTCTTAAGGTTGGTTCGTTATCGGTAAATATTATTCGCTTATTTTTGGGATTCCTCTTTCTAAGCATTTTCACGCTATTTTACCGTGGCTCATTTTTTCCAATGGATGCTACCAACCAAGCCTGGTTTTGGCTTATCCTCTCCGGTTTTATCGGCTTTCTGTTTGGCGATTTATTTCTATTTAAATCTTACACCATTATCGGATCGCGTTTTGCCATGCTGGTCATGACCCTCGTCCCTCCTATTACCGCACTTTCGGGCAGAATAATCCTTGGCGAAAAGCTTAGCTTGATGAGTTACCTGGGTATGTTTTTAACCATAATCGGCATTTCAATCGCAATATTTAACAGAAACAAAGAAGATGGAAAAATTACGTTAAAGCTATCAGTAAAAGGACTCATATTTGCCTTTTTTGGGGCATTGGGGCAAGCTTTAGGATTGGTAATTAGTAAACTAGGAATGAAAGACTACGATCCGTTTGCTGCCACCCAAATACGAATAATGGCCGGAATTATAGGTTTTGTTATCCTGGTAAGTTTTATGAAAAGGTGGAAACAGGTTT
>DNTK01000231.1 GCA_003508755.1 Bacteroidales bacterium
CCGGTCAGTTGATGATTGGTACCGATGGCAATGGAATAGATTTTTACGACTTCAGCACCAAGGTTTTTAACAATTACAACCGCAACCATCAGAATTCCGAAAACTTCAGCTATGTGGTATATTCCATTTCAAAAACAAGAGATGGCAACTATTGGATTGCCACTGATGGAGGCGTAAAATTCTACAATCCCAAAAAAGATTTTATTCGTTCCTTTTATCACGACAATTGCAATTTAAACAGTCCTGTTTCGAATAACTGTCGCAGTGCGCTGGTCGACAACAATGGAATTATCTGGATTGGAACCGAAGCAGGTGTGAGTAAGGTTGTCGAAACGGAAAACTTCCTGGTATTCAGAAACGATCCGAATAACGAGAATAGCATAGAGGCAACAACTGTGCGCACCATGTTTGAAGATGCAAATGGTTCTGTATGGATAGGATATTCTTCAGGAGGCTTCGATATTTATAACTTCGACACAAAAGAATGGAAAAAAATCAGACACAATCCTGAGGACCCCAATAGCTTTCCGAACAATGGTATTGCAGATTTTACCGAAGATTCTTTTGGAAATTTATGGATTGGCCTTGGATATGGTGGTATTCTAAAATACGACCCATATTCCGATACTTTTGAACAATACTTATCCTCAGAAAACCCTAACAGCCTGCACGATAACAGGGTGCAAATTATCAAAGAAGGTAAAAAAGGTATATTATGGATTGGAACAGAAAATGGTCTAAGTCGTTACGATATTTCGAATAACAAATGGGACAGGATAGTGCCCGACCCAAACAATCCAAACAGCTTAAGTGGTGGAAGTATACAACCCAATGCCCTTGCTTACGATTACGACGAAAACGCACTATGGGTGGGTACCTGGGCCGATGGCTTAAATCAAATCGACTTAAGTAAAGGGTTTGAAAAATACGAAATAACGCATTATAAAAATGACCCAAACAATCCTGAAAGTATCAGCAATAACAACATCATATCGCTCTATTACGATGGGAAAGGTAATATTTGGGTTGGTACATTTGGAGGTGGTTTAGGTAAATTTGATACTAAAACCAAGACTTTCAAAACCTACACCGATGAGGATGGACTGAGTAATAATATTGTTTTTGGAATACACGGAGACAATAAGGGGAATATATGGGCCAGCACCGATAACGGTATCTCAATGCTCAACCCCGAAACCGAGGTTTTTCTTACGTATAGCATGGAAGATGGACTACAGGACAACAAATTCTTTTGGGGCTCATCGCACAAAGGACAAAGTGGCAAGATATATTTTGGAAGCATTAGTGGCTTGGCAGTTTTTAATCCCGATAGCTTAAAAACAAATAATCATATCCCACATGTTTATATCAACGATATTAAACGAAACAACGAATCTGTAAAACTTGAGCAATCGATATCCTTTGCAGATAATTTAAAATTATCTTATAAAGAAAACTCCTTTATTCTTGAAGTTTCATCATTAGATTATACAGCACCCAGGAAGAATCAGTATAAATATATGCTGGAAGGAATTGATAAAGATTGGATAGAAAATGGAAACCGAAATGTAATTAGCTATAACAACCTGGCACCAGGGCGCTATACATTAAAGATTATGGGTTCGAACGATGACCTGGTTTGGAGTGAAGAAAGTACAAATCTGAATATCAGAATTACTCCTCCCTGGTGGAAAACACTATTCTTCAAAATCTTTTTTGTACTGTTAGTTGCAGCAGCTATTTGGTTCTTAATTAAAGAGCGCATAAAAAAGAATAAACATGACAAGGCCATTTTACAAAGCAAAATAGAAGAAGGTGAAAAGCTGATTCAATCTAAAGTTGCTGAAGTTGAAAAACAGGAAGAAGAAATACGCTTACGCGACAAACAGGAGCATGAAATACGGTACACCAACCAGGGTATTTCAAAATTCTCTGAGGTACTATCGAGGCAGGAGGATAGTATTGAGCACTTATCAAAAGAGCTTATTTCCGAACTGGTAAGTTATACCGATTCAATAATGGGCGCGCTGTATATTGTAAATGATTCCGATGAAGACAACCTATTCCTTGAGCTTACAGGCTGGTTTGCCATTGACAATAATAAAATTGAGAATAAGCAGGTACAAATAGGTGAAAGTTATGTTGGTACATGTTTTAAGCAAGCTGAAACCCTGACAATTAAAGACGTGCCGAGTGAATATATGAAGTTCTCTTCCGGGCTTGGAGAAACCTCTCCTGCATATTTATGCCTGGTGCCGATTAAACTGAAAAATAATATTCAAGGAGTAATTGAACTGGCATCATTTAAAGCTTTTGAGGATTATGTGATTAAATTCGTCGAAAGAATTGCTGAAAACACAACTGCAGTAATAACCATCATAAAGTCGAGTGAGCGAACAAACAACTTGCTGGAAAACTCACAGCAACAAACCGAAGAATTAAAGGCGCAGGAAGAAGAAATGCGACAAAACATCGAAGAGCTGATGGCTACACAAGAAGAGATGAAACGCCAGGAAGAAGAATGGAGCGCAGAAAAACAAGAACTCAATGACAAGATAAAAGAACTAAAGAAAACGATTAAGGAAATCAGCACCGAGGAGGAGTAGAAATAAAAAAGAGGCTGTCCAAA
>DNTK01000445.1 GCA_003508755.1 Bacteroidales bacterium
TTTTTTTTTGCTTCAAACTGTTGCCCTCAGTACTAACTCCAACTTAGCTATTTTTCCGGCATAGCTCTGATGAAGATGGTAGCCTCAATCGTTAATCTTCTTAATGTGTTTGTTCGATTAAAAGATTTTTAAACCTGCCGATACATTTAATGAGATTTTGTTCTATGAATGGATCTGTAGCCCAGGTAGGAACTTTCGATTTTACATTGGAGTATATGCTGTATTCTAATTGATGTGTTTCCGTGGAGTATTTCCAATAGCCATAAAAGCCTTTCATGCGGGTAACCTTTTCTTTGCTTTTATTTTCTTTAACGCTAAGCATCTGTATAACAATTTCATCGCCTTGCTTTACAAATTTATTGTGGATAACAATATCCCTTTTTGCCATGGGCCATGGAAAATCAAAAAGTAAATAAGTATACCATTCGTTTGGGTTTTCTCCTGGTGTTATAGTGCATTGTTCTACTTTACTTAACCATTGTTTTGAATATTGCTGATTCTGTAAGACTGATTTTATTAGCTGAGGAGAAATTATTGCAGAAGTGGAACATTTAAGTTGCCGGGTTTTCTGATTGCAATTGTTTTTTAGCCATCGGTAGTGAATCGAAAGTTCATTTTCGGAGGTTTTCAGCTGCCAAGGTATTTTATTGCAAAGGATTCTCTCGATGGGTGAGGTATCGTTTGAAAATGAGAATGCAAGACAAATAAACCAACATCCTACCGGGAAAAGTATATGTTTCATCATTTCCTTATTTATTCGTAAATTCAGATTGCAGGGAGTGGTATTACTCTTTACGATAATGTCCGGGTAAAAGTTCAGGTTGGTTAAACTTTTGTTAATACATTAGTTTATAAATAAAACGATTGGCCGATTGAGTATCATTTTCGGAGTAGCATAAATTAATACAAGTCCATGGAAATTGTAAAGTACGAGAATACATTAGAAAGATGGTTTAGCAAGCATCCAAAAGTATTGGTGGCTTTGTCTGGCGGGGTAGACTCTTGCTTGGTGGCGTTTATGGCCAGAAAGTTTAATGGATCAAGGAATTGTATTTGTCTGATTGGCGTATCACCAAGCTTAAAGAAACAGGATCTTGATTCAGCCATTAAATTTTGTACCGATCATGATATTTCTTACAGAAAGGTCTTTCCCAATGAGATTGAGGATCCCAGGTACGCCTCCAATCCAATAAATCGGTGCTTTTATTGCAAAAGTGCACTTTATACCGAGATGGGCAAAGTACGCGACGCTCATTATCCGCATTTTGAATTACTTAATGGAAATAACTACAGCGACAGGGGCGATTACAGACCCGGAATGAAAGCTGCTGCAGAATACCATGCATTAAGTCCTTTGGCAGAATGTAAAATCGACAAGCAAATAATCAGAGATATAGCACAAAAGTACCATCTTGAGGTATGGGATAAACCGGCAAGCCCCTGCATGAGCAGTCGTTTTCCATATGGCGAGGCCATAACTGTTGATAAGCTGAGAATGGTCGAAGAAGCAGAACAAATTGTCAACAACATGGGATTTTCCGATGTTCGGGTGCGCATATCAAATAAAAATGCCAGTATTGAGGTGCCAGAAAAGGAGATACAGACCTTGAAAAACAATTTCAATAACCTCCAGCAAAAATTTTATGAAATAGGTTTTGGCAATGTGCAAATCGACCAGGAAGGACTGGTATCGGGAAAGCTGAATAGATTCATTGAAGATAAAGACTAGAAGAAATAGTTAAATTCTATATTCAGGCTTCCATTCCAGTCGCTTGATACTTCGTTTCTATATTGCCAGGGTTTCGGAAAATAATGGTTTAACATAGAGAAGAAACCAACCGTAGTTTGAACACCTTTAAAACGTTTACTTACCAAAATACCTACGCCTCGATTCTTTATTTTTTCCATTTCCGGGTAGTAAGAATTATTAGTATACTCAATGTTTATTAATAATTGACTATAATTAATAAGCACACCTAATTCGATGCAATTACCTTCTTGCATATTGTATTCGTAATCCCTTTTATAAGAGTTAAAACCTCTGTATTGAGTATAGGAAATATAAGGGCTTATTGAAACAGTTTTAGAAGCAAACATGCGATAGTGAATACCTGCTCGCTCTTCTATTCGGTATGCAGGGATGGATAAAATCCTGTTCTCATTGGAGCTAAAACTTTTGGCAGTGTATATTTGATCAGGCACATTGCTTCGTTTTGAGAGGAATATCTTAAGTGCATGAAACGTTGTGCTAAAGTAGAAGCCATAGGCATTTGGTGGTATGTGCAACACATCATATCGCTGAGTGGTAATATTTCTGTAGTATTCACCTCCAAGACATATTTCCAGACGGTGAATATTACTTCGTATTGATCTAAAGACTTGAAGTCCAGGCGAAAAAAGAATGCTGGTATAAGGGTATTCAGATGCTACCTCTATCTGAAGCAATGAATAATTAATAAAACTGGGTTCCTCTGAGTAACTCTTGGAATAATTCACAGGCAGGTGAATATTTAGTTCGAACTGATGCAGCAATTTTCGCTCTTTCTCAGTTGATAAATACCTGTAGTTAAGTGAAAAATTATTAGAAAAAGGAAGACTAATATGATCTGAATAGATCATGGCCGCGGTTGAAATCCCCAGGGTATTTCTGCAACTATCGTTTTCTTAAGGGGAGAACCTGAAATGATTGTTAACCGATTGCCGGAAATGTTGGCCAGATGCACCATAACTTAAAAACAGAAAGATAATTGCTGAGATGGTTCTTAATAACATGGATTGCCTCTATCATTTGCCACAAACATAAAACTAATTGCGGATACAACAAAATAAGGTAAATTAGTAAATCACCAAAAATAAGCGTATGTCAGTAATGCTAGAATTTGCTATGTTTCCTACCGATAAGGGGGTGAGTGTGAG
>DNTK01000307.1 GCA_003508755.1 Bacteroidales bacterium
CGTATTATAGAGCTTATTTTCTTCCACCAGAGGCATGCTGCCTGATATAATATTAACATTATACGATACCGCAAATTCTGCAAACTTTTCGCGCAATGGCTCCGTAAATTTTGCAAGCTCCCTAATTGCCTTTGCTTCGCCCAGATGATTATATTCTGCCATGAGCGGGGCATTGAAAAACTCCGGGAAAAGAATAAAATCGCTTTGGTAATCGCTCATGGCATCTATAAAATATTCCATTTGCTCAACAATAGCCTCAAACGACGGAAACAATCTCATTTGCCACTGAACAATTCCTAATCTCACAATCGCTTTTGGGGCGTTGATTAGTTTCTCCTTTTCCTGGTAGTAAATATTGTTCCATTCCAACAGGGTGGCATAATCTTCCGATTCGGTATCGCCAGGTAAATAGTTCTTCAATACCCGCTTCACATGAAAATTATTTGATAGCTGAAACGTCAGTGTAGGGTCATAAATTTCCTTTAGCCTCACTTTTTCAATATACTTACGGGGACTTAATTCATCTGAATATTTATTGTAATTGGGTATTCGGCCTCCGGCCATGATGGCTCTCAGGTTCAGGTTTTCGCACAATTCTTTACGGGCATCATACAGCCTTCTTCCGAGTCGGAGCCCCCTGTATTTTGGGTGAACAAATACTTCAATACCGTAAAGTATATCACCCTTTGGGTTATGGGTGTCAAAGGAGAAATTGCCTGTAACCTGTTTATAGGTATGTTCATCATCTAATTCATCAGAATCAATAATTATTGAAAGCGCGCTGGCTGCTACTTCATTGTTTACCAAGACGCACAATTGTCCTTCAGGAAAAAGGTTTAGCAGCGACTCAATAGCCTCGGCCTGCCAGTAAGAGCCTCCTATTTCTGAATAAGCTTCCTTCATGGCTGCCTTGAGCCCAAGGTAATCCTGAAGCTGCAGGTGCCGTAATTCAATGATTGGTTCTTCCATTGCTTAAATTAGTGCTTTACTATAAAGCTTAAGACTTCAAAACTCATAAAAGTCACAATCAGATACTTTAGCCATGGATAATAGATAGTAAATTATCATCATGGATAAAGTCAAATAATTATAATACTATTGATGCATGTTTTAGGCTGAAAAATATAAACAATAACTCCTTTCAAATACACGGCCGGTCTTCCTCTTTCCTGCAAATATCCATAAAAAGAAAGTTCATCAGAGAAAAAATGCCAGCAGACCGACAATAGCGCCATACACAAGCATTGCACGTACCGTTCTTTTTAATATATATCCTTCGATATTTCCCAATGCCAGCACAGAGGCAACTGCAACAATATTGTTGATGCAAACCATGTTTCCCATGGCCCCACCTACCGATTGCATCGCTAAAATAGTTGTTCTGTCAAGTGATAAACTCATTGCAATTGAATCCTGAATACCACCAAAAGTTAAGTTCGAAATCGTATTGGAGCCACTAAAGAAGGAACCTATTGCCCCCAGGAAAGATGCAAAATATTTCCAAGAGCTTCCAGTTAATTCTGCCAGGGACTGTCCAATATTGTCTACTGCCGAAGCATCGCCCATCATCATCAGATTAACAAATACCAGTGCTCCCAAGAGTGCCTTTGTGGGGTTTACCATTTGCTGAGTTGTTTCTTGTAATACTGACTTAGCCTGCTTTGTTGAAGTGGAATAAAGCAGGAAAGTTACGACCGAGATAAGTACAAAAGGTAAGACAGAAGGTACATAAAGTATCTGGTGCGACCAGTTAATTCCTGCTCCAAAAATATCTTTCAATGAAACAACCAATGCCGGACTTAAGCTAAACTCACCAATACTGCCCAGATTAACTGAAAGCGCATTTGAAGTGCTTGTTAGCAGAGATTTTATTCCCAGTTGAGGAATACGCGTAATGATAAGAAGCAATAGGGTGCCCCATAAAGGAAATGTTGCTTTTACTAATTTTGCAGCAGAGAGCTTCTCTTTTTTTGCAGTCTTTTTCTCTTCATGAAGCAAACTGCTACTACCAACCTGCTCCTGTAATTCGACAGTAGATTTGGATAAGCCAATTCCTGTTTTTGCAAGAATGGCTGTAAAAATTAAACCAATTGTTCCTCCTACCAGCGACGGAAACTCATAATTTACTTTTGCCACAAGTATATAAGGTATAACGGTAGCAAGCACACTCAGCAATATAAACAACCAGTTTTTAAGTACCGACTTTGGTTTTACAACAAACATTAATGCAAGAGCCGGGATAATCAATGCAGCGGTACCGTTCATAATGGCCGATTTAAAGCCAATTGTGAGTGTTTCCTGGGCTGTTAACTCAATTGCCGAGAAACCAAACCATGTAGGTGTTCCCACTGCACCAAACGAAACCGGCACACTGTTCATGATTAAAGCCAAAATAGCCACCCGTACCGGCGGAAAACCCAAACCAACAAGTATTGGAGCTGCTATCGCAGCTGGTGTGCCAAACCCACTGGCGCCTTCAATTAAAAAAGGAAACGCCCATCCAACAATCATTAACTGAGCAATTTTATTTTCCGAAACTGTATTCAACCATTGTCTGATTACTGACAAGCTTCCCGTAGCCTCCATGGTGCGAAACAAGAATATTGCACCTGCAATAATTAAAATGGGTGTCCATGCAACCAGCAGCCCTTTTGCAACATTGGCATGTACAAGATTCGCATCCTGTCGGAATATAACAAGCATGATTAAGTAAGTAATTAATGCTGTTAGCGGAAGTGCTTTTGATGATGGAACACTGTTTTTCTTGGTCATCAAATATATGAGCAGGACAATGGGTAGAAACGAGAATATTGTTGTTACCATATTAGCCTTTTATTAGAATTGAAATGCCTGTTGCACATGCAAACAAATGAATGCAGCAACAAGCATGGTCTGTTATTTTAATTGGTTTATTTCTTTACTACGGGAAGCACCTGATTTTCGGATGTTCCTTTACCCAGGTATTCCTTTACATTTGAAAAGGTTGTTTCAGAAATATTCAGTACCGCTTCTTTGGTAAAAAAGGCCTGATGTGCAGTTATTAATACATTAGGAAATGTCTGCAAGCGCACAAACTGGTCATCCTGGATAACTGTTTCTGATAAATCTTCAAAAAAGAGTTCTTCTTCCTCTTCATAAACATCGAGACCGAGGTATCCTACTTTCCCTTTCTTTAACCCTTCAATTACGGCATTGGTATCCACCAGCGGACCACGGCTGGTATTCACTATCATCACACCATCCTTCATGGCCGCAATAGCATATTCATTTATCATATGAAAGGTTTCATGCGTCAAGGGGCAATGGAGTGAAATAATATCCGATTGCTTGTACAATTCCTGCAAATCGACATATTCCATACCTTTTTCTTTCAATTCTTTGTTTGGAAATTTATCATAGGCAATCACCCTGCATCCGAAACCACTAATTAGCTGTGAAAATATCTGTCCGATTTTACCGGTGCCGATTAGTCCGATGGTTTTTCCATGTAAATCGAAACCAAGCAACCCATCAAGAGCGAAGTTCCCGTCGCGCACACGTGAATGGGCCTTATGGTATTTCCGGTTTAAAGACAAAATTAGTCCCAGCGTATGCTCAGCAACGGCGTAAGGTGAATACGCAGGAACCCTCACAACACCCATACCCAGTTCCTTGGCTTTTTCAATATCCACATTGTTAAAACCGGCACAGCGCAGGGCAATGAGTTTAACACCTGCCTTATGCAATCCCTCGATTACCTCAGCATCGAGCACATCGTTTACGAATACACATACCGCATCAAAACCCTCTGCAAGCGGAACTGTTTTCTTGTACATCCGCGATTCAAAATAGGAGAGCTCAAATTTATATCGATCGTTTACAACATTAAATGAATCCACTACCCAGTTTTTCGTACTGAAAACAGCCATTTTTATGGCTTTCTTTTCCTGCTTGACGGTACTTGTTGTTTTCGTTGTTGTCATATCTTTTTAATATTAATTAGCTGCTAACAATAGTTAATTACCATGTATCTGAATAAATAGAAAAACAGTGAAAATGTTCTTGCATTATTCTTCTTTTTGATCAAAATTTGAATTATTTCTGTAAGTTGAACTACAGAAGTTTTATTTATCCCTTTGCTGAAAATGTATGGAATCGCCCCAGGAACCGTAGCCTATTGTATTTCCTGACAAGGCAACCCTAACTTCTAAACAGTTCTTACAATCGTCGGCCGAATCTTCCGTGCACGGCTTGTTCTCATAAAGTAAATAATCGTCGCGGTGGGCGCCTGGCGTTATATTGGGCATGATTACATTTGCTCCTACTTTCAAAGCTTTCTCCCTGCCAAGTTTATCAATTGCCTGCAAGGCCGTTGCTGAAGCAATATTAATTTTTGGCATAACCATGCGCAGCAGTGCTATCATTTTCAGGGACAATTGAAAACGCTCTTCCTGCGGCATTAATAGTCCCCGGTATTTGTAAAGCTGCGTATCACTGTGTTCGATATAGGGTCCCATGCCCACCATGTCGATGCCAAAATCGCGCATGAACAGGATATCATTCGCTAAATCCTCAGGTGTCTGAAAAGGCAATCCTATCATTACTCCTGTTCCAACCTGATAACCTGTATCTTTTAAATCATTAAGCGATTGCAAACGATTTTCAAAGCGATGCTTTGGGTTTTGCGGATGAATTTTCCGGTACAAATTCGGGTTTGATGACTCAACGCGAAGCAAATACCTGTGGGCACCTGCATCGTACCATTCCTGAAAAACTTCTTTGGGTTGCTCACCCAGCGATAAGGTTACCCTAAGCGCTCCTTCTGTAGCTTTGTGTATCTTTTGCAAAAGTTGAGTGATTCGTTTTGTAAACATTGCAGAAGAAAGCTCTCCTCCCTGAAGAACAATGGAGGCAAAATTATTTTTATGGGCAAAAACAGCAGCCGCCAGAATAGATTCGTCAGAAAGATTGTACCGCTGAAAATTCTTATTGTCCTTTCTTATTCCACAGTAGAAACAGTTTTTTTCACAAATATTTGAGAACTCGATAAGTCCGCGAAAGTAGACCACATTGCCCACTTCGCTGGCTTTCACAGAAGCAGCATGTTCAAATAATTGTGCTTTTTGCATTCCCTGTAAGCCAAGCAAATAGACCAGATCATCACCATTCAGATCTTGCTTCGTTAAAATTGTATCCAGCCCATTCATAGTTATTGCCCTTACATTGTTTTTCCGAAATGTATTAAAAGTACAAATCGCGCTCTCCTAGTTTAATTCGTTCCAATCGGTTACGAATCTCTTTAACATTTGCCTGTCCTTCCAGTTCGGTAAGATTCTTCTCAATCATTTGCCAGCCCTTATCAAATATCTTAACGGGGGCATAATCTTCAAGGTATTCGGCCAGGGTTAATATCGCATTCGGTGAACAAAACCGTTTAATAAATCCGGGAACCGAAAACTCCATAAAGTGTTCGCCGGTGCGCCCAAGGCGGTAGCATGCAGTGCAGAATGAGGGTAAGTAATCTTCATTGAGTAATTCCTCAATAACCTCACTCAAGGCCCTGTCGTCGTTTATTTTAAATTGCTCTTTGTTCAGATCTTGTATACTTTCCTTTTTTGCATAAGCGCCAAGTTCAATTTTGGTTCCACCGTCTATTTGAGATACACCAAAACGCATTAACTCTTTTCGAACGGCTGCATTTTCGCGGGCAGTAAGAATAAGTCCGGTATAAGGAACTGCTAATCGGAGTATGGCAATTAGTCGGGTAAATTCTTCGTCACTTACAAGATAATCTTTCTTAATATTGATGTCGGCAGCTTCCTGTAAACGTGGGAAGGAAATTGTATGAGGACCCACCCCATAGCAGGCTTCGAGATGATTTGCATGCCGAACCAGCGATAGCACTTCAAAGCGCCAGTCGTACAATCCAAATAAAGCTCCGATACCGACATCATCCAGTCCTGCCTCCTGCGCCCTGTCTAGCGAAGTAAGCCGGTAATCGTAATCAGCTTTTTGTCCTCCATGGTGATAGTCTTTATATGTCTGCTTATGATACGTCTCCTGAAAAACCTGGTAGGTGCCGATGCCCGCATCGGAAACAGTTTTAAATCCATCGATATCAAGAGGAGAAGCATTGATATTAACCCTTCGGATTTCACCATTGCCTTTTTTTACAGAATATACGGTGCGAGCCGCTTCCGCAATGTATTCAGCATCGTATTTTGGGTGTTCTCCGAATACCAGTATCAGGCGTTTCTGGCCATTGTCTTGCAGGGCTTCTACTTCCTCTATTAATTTTGGCTTTGATAAGGTGGTACGTTTGGCTAATTTATTCGAAGTTCGGAATCCGCAATACTGACAATCGTTGGTACACAAACTGCCCACATAAAGGGGAGCAAAGAGCACAATCCGATTCCCATAAACTTTTTCTTTTAGAAGGCGTGCACCGGCTTTTATTTCTTCGATGAGCTCAGGATCATCTGTTGCAACAAGTGTTGCAGTTTCGGCAAGTGTAAGCCTCTTTTTGTCAACTGCTTTGGCGATTACTTCCCGTACATAGGCTTTATTTGTTTTGGCCGAATGAATAAAATCCCAAATTTCATCGGAATCGATAAAAGGTTTCATAGGTGCATCGGCCAACCGATACTTCTCAGGCGTAAATATCATACTCATTTAAACATACTTTGTTAGCACCGACTTAACCTGTACACCTTCTAATCTCCCCAGTTTACCAGTTAAGGAGCTAATCTGATCTGTGGTTCCTTCGAGTATTACGGTAATTACACTAATACCTTTATCGCGTAAGGGAACGCCCTGACGAGCAACAATAAGGGTGGAATGCATCGATAAAATGGTATTCATACCATCGATGTGGTCTTTATTCTCTATAAGTATGATTGCTGCGCCAATTCTCTTTTCCATCAGTTTACTTTTGGATCAGATTAAAAGGAAATCTTTGGGCGGGAAGTCGACAACCGACCCTCAGAAATTTACTGTTACAAAAATAACAATAACTTTTAAAGCTAACGAATAATGAGCAAAAAAGTTTTATCTTTTAACAAAAAGGGCTGCAGAAAAATCCTGCAGCCCTTCGAATATTATTGGGTTATGCTTTTTCAGCTAATTATCTTTGAGCGGATTATCCGAATTTCTGATTGCAGCTTTTGAACTTCTTCAATCCAACCATCCATTTGTGTTTTTGCTCCTTCCTTATTGCGATCGAAATCTACCGGAACTTCAATATCGATAGCCATAAAAACATCTCTGAGTTTCTCCATCATCACTATGTATTCCGCAACTACCTCATTATCGCCATAATCATCGAGCATAATTAACAGGTTGTTGAGGGAATATTTTTGATCTACCAATCGCTCAATGATATCCGGATTGCGGCTTTCAATAGCTACATGTGTTCCTATGAAAATAGCCTCGACCCATCCTCCGAGAATAATTACCGATGCAGTAGCAAATCGCTCATTGTCCTTCAGGTAATCTTCGGTTTCGTAATATACTTCGTTTGCAATAGCAATAAGTGAGTCCTTATCTGTTAGGTTTTTCTCGAAGCGCTTGGCAGTTTCTTCAAAATAGGTATTCGGAATACCCAGTTGCTCAGAAAGGTTTTGCATGGAGGTAAAATACCGGCCTGCCACCTCGAATTGCTCAAATACACGGGCGTAGCTCAAATCTACTGCATAAACACCCAGGTTTAAAGCTTTCTCATAGCTGGTAATATACTCAGACACCTTATCCGGAGCGTTCAGTAATTCCTTGGTAAAAACAGCACCTGCGGTTTCGAATAGCGAAGAAAGTTCCACCGAAAGATACATGTTATAGAATATTGGTATACCAGCACCAAGTGTATCCAGCTCACTTAGAATGTTTTCTCTGTCACTTAAATCAATGCTGTCTAAATCAAAATCATCGGTCTTTTTTACTCCCTGCTTACATGATACAACCAGCAACATTACACATGCAAGTAAATAAACACTTATTTTCATCAGTTATAGTATTAGTTCAATAATCAATTAGTAAAATGCTTTGATATTTTTTGGATTAGGTCTAGCATTATTATTGGTTTAGAGATATAATCATCAAAACCACTTTGAATGTATTTTTCCTTGTCGCCGGACATTGCAAAAGCAGTCTGAGCAATGATTGGTAAATCTGGTCTGCTTTTTTTTATTTCCTCCATGGCTTCTTTTCCATTCATTTTTGGGAGACGCACATCCATTAAAACAACATCAATTGCTTTATTGTTCTCGCAAAAATTCACAGCCTGTTTTCCATCGCGTGCCACCACAATTTTCACATTCGATGGAGCAAGTAACTCGGTCAGAAACTCCATACTAATTTCATCATCTTCAACAATCAGTATAGTTCTATCTTCCCAATTCGGTATAGTCATTTAACGTGTTTTTGAAATGTGCTTCTTCAAGAACGCAATTTACAAAGTAATTATATTCCAGCAAAAAACTTTATTAACGCTAATATTGCTCGTTTATGAAGGATTCGATTTGAGTTTTCAAGAATACCGATGCTGCTTCGAGGTTGGCAATAGCCCTTTCAGATAAATCTGTCATAAACTCCCATTCATACCCCTTTATATGAAAAACATACGACACAGGTATTTCGTTGTATAATTCCTTACACAGTCCAATAACAAAGGCAGGTGATACCGAATGCATCGAAAAATTTGGATTCAGCTCCGGAACAATCTCCTCGAGCTTATATTGCTCGATATCCTCAATGGAAGCATCGGCATAAATTACTATATCGTACTTATTAAGCTGGTAGGCATCTTCTATATTTAGTTGATAATTTGAATCTGTTTCGACTGATTCAAAACCTTTTGCTTTTGCCCAGGATTCAATTTCCTCGACTAAAAGAATACCCAGACCATCATCTTGCCGGCCTGGGTTTCCATATCCATAAACAAGTATTTTCTTCATGAAACTGAATAAAAACAATAAAAATTCCGGAGAATACTCTCTCTTGTAAAGGTAGATAAAGTTTCTCCGGGAACGGATCTTTTAATTAAACGTTTCTTTTTTTCTGAATTAGTTTATTGTTTTGATCAAACAAAGCAATTTCCAGTGGCATCTGTCCCAGCGCATGTGTAGCACAGCTTAAGCAGGGATCATAGGCTCGGATGGCTACCTCCACAGCATTCATCATACCTTCTGTAATTTCTGGCTTTTTGGACATTTCGCGCACAGCCACCTGGTTAACAGCATTGTTCATGGGCTGATTATTATTAGTTGTTGAAACAATCAGGTTACACATATCAATCTGATCATGTTCATTAACTTTATAATGATGGAAGAGTGTACCACGAGGAGCTTCGATTAAACCAATTCCTTCCGATTGTTTTTTACCTTTTGCGACCAGTTCACCTTCCATTAAATCCTCATCATTCAATAGCGTTTTCATTTTTTCGGCCGAATGCAAGATTTCAATCAGGCGTGCCCAATGCGCATGCATTGGTTTATGGCTTGGTTTACCTTCGTTATAATCTTTAAACAACTGAAACTCCTTCTGCGCCAATGGAGTATCGATAAACTCGGCTGTATTCATTCGAGCCAGTGGCCCCACAGTATACCAGCCTGCCTGCTTGCCAAATTCTTTTAAATAAGGGAACTTCATGTAGCTCCAGGCCCTCACTTCCTCATCGATGTATTTGGTATAATCCTGGTAGTCGATATCATGGAGGATGATGTTACCATCCTTATCTACTGCACGTAAAACTCCGTGGTACAGGTCGAGGGCTCCGTCTTTTCTTACCAGGCTTAGGTGGCTCGATGGGAATTCGCAGAACTGATCAATTATGCCTTTGTTTTTCGAATGATAATCTTTAAAAAACTCTAAAGCATCCTGCGACCAGCTTATCATGTTATCGATATTCATTGGAGCTTTTCCATTCAGGAAGTGATCTTTATCGGCATTTGAAAGGTGTTTATTAATCCCTCCGGGTATAGCTCCCGTACCGTGTATCTTTTTACCTGCAGTAGCCTCAATGATTTCCTGGCCGAATTTTCGCATCATCACACCCTGTACGGCCAGATCTTTATTAGCAAGCGCAACACCAATTACATTTCGTGTCATTGGATCACTATCTATACCAAACAATAAATCCGGAGAAGCCAGGTGGAAGAAGTGCAGCGAATGCGATTGAAACATTTGTCCATAGTGCATCAATCGGCGCATTTTTTCACCAGTGGGTGTAAGACCATCACCGGTGCCGGCCCCTACAATAACATCGAGTGCCTTAGCGGCAGCCAGGTGGTGACTTACCGGGCAAATACCACACAAACGCTGCACCAGTACCGGTGCCTCCCAATAGGGGCGACCCTGAACAAATCGCTCAAAGCCTCTGAATTCTACAATATGCAAACGTGTTTGATTTACATTTCCATCGTTATCGATGTGGATGGTTACCTTACCATGCCCTTCGACACGCGTTACAGGTTCTATCGTTATTTTTTGTCCCATTTTTCTTCTTTTTAATCGTACTTAATTACTTCATAAGGCAATTTCATGGCATCGCCGGTAACCAGAGCAACCAACGCTTCCCAAATCAAATCGGCCCTTGGTGGGCAACCGGGTAAATGATAATCGATCTTCACTATCTCATGGCAGGGATATACTTTATCCAGCATAATGGGTAATTCAGGATCATTAGGAATAATTCTTGCTTCATTGCTCTCTTTAACTGTTACACCGTTAATAT
>DNTK01000230.1 GCA_003508755.1 Bacteroidales bacterium
CCCATTAAATACCCGAATTTACCCCCGAACTTTAATTCTGGTATTTCCTGCGCTTTATAATCGCTTGCGCCTAAAATATCCATGACTTTTTGCCTTCCCATTGGCTTAGTAAACATATTGTTTTTCTGAAGGTCTTTTATTTTGTATGTAGCCATTTCTAGCCTATGTATTTCGGCATTCAGATAATCAATGTTTGTTTCGGCTCTTCTCCTTAATGCCTTCTTTCTCTTATCATCTACAATAGCACCCAGTACACCACCTAAAAAACCGTTTGCAATCATTTCAGCATCATCCTTTGCCGTTGTGGCGCCGATCAAGGAACCAATAATAAGGCCAGCCGGAAAAATACCATTGTCCAGGTCTATTAGCGTATTCTCCCAGTATATCCTTTGAGATTCTAATAATTTGATATCGAACTGTGGGTGTCTTATCCTTATTTGCTGCTCTGGATGGGTAGGGGGGGGGAGAGATCCAGAAACCGTGGGAGGAGCCTTTCTAACTTCCTGCTTTAAAAAATCCGGCTTCTCAATACCGTTCCTTTCTCTGTGGGCTGCTACCCTGCATGCTGATCTGCAATACTTGTGTGTGTTTCTCTTTTTTGTGAACTGACTACCACAATAATGACAATAGGCTTTTTGGCTCATTTTCTTCTGTTCTGGTTATTTAATTGCGTTACATATTACGTTACATATTACGTTACTTGTTACGTAACATAACGTAACGTTACGTTACAACGTTACGATAAATATCTGCATTTTATTTGGATTTATCAAATACCGTAACTATATTTGTCTTTGTCAGGTGAAGCGGACTTGGGCAATGCTGAGGAGCAACCCAATAGGAATAGCCTGACCAAGTGAAACGGGATTTGCTCCGTCCTGACCAATGGAGCCAAATAAACCCTACTAAGCGTCGACCTTAGTAGGGTTTTTCTATTCTTACCCAGGTTGATAAATTATATTACATAGAATAAGAGTAGTAAAACAATGTAAGACAGTGTTTTATCCGTCATTACATACACTGTGGAATGATGTTTTTAAATTGGTGAGTGTATATTTTAAATTGGTGAGTGAGTTTTTTAAATGGTATTCAGTTTAAAATAATAATTAAAAATAATAGAGGAAATTTGGAATGTAATAATTTTTTATATTATATTTGGTTTAATTTTTAAACTAAATACTGTTTATATGACTAAAAACATATATGAAGAAGTAACGCAAACAATAGATAAGGAAACAGGAGAGATAGAAGAAGTAAAGCGGCATGTAAGAAGGAAGATTCCTCGGGATAAGTTTGCTATGATTTATGTAGAAGAAATTGTTGGACTATTGGAAAAAAAGTCTCCATCTGAGACTAGGGTATTAGTCGCAATTCTTCAAGATTTACAGTATAACACGAATAAAATTTTTCTTACTAAAGGAGTAAAGGAAAGGATAGCAACTGAGACAGATTTAAAATACGGAACTGTCCAGAACACAATTTATTCACTCAATAGAAAAAAAATACTTATCCGCGAAAACTCATCAGAGTATCTGCTTAACCCAAATTACTTTTTTAAGGGAGAAGAAATAGAGAGAGCAAAAGTTTTAAAGCTGGTAATAGAATACCATTTAACAGACTAAAAAACATTTTTTAATAATGGCACTCCCCTACCCTGCTAAAGTTCGGGGAATGCCTAAAAACAATTAGTACAATGACAAATGTAGGCAATTTGAACACTGATCGCATGATGGAGCAATTTTCTAAAGTTGTTCCTTTTCTACTTATGATTTTTGCACTGCTTTCATTTATTGCAGTCGGGATCTTTTCAGTAGATTATTATTCTGAACTATTAGAGAGCCGATTTAAGGCAAGTTCTTACCCGATGGCAATATTAATTGCCGGAATACAGGAGCTTGTAAGGTTGGGCCTTTTAATTGCTTCTGTGAGGGATTTCAGCGATACAAAACCGCTAAACGGATGGTTAGGGTTAATTGCATCCGTTGCCCTCGTTTGGCATGATGTAAAAGTAGCGGAAAAAATTTCTTTGATGTGGAACCAGTCAGAACCTGGCCAATACTTTAGCCTATTTGTATTTTTGATATTAGTCGGGCTGGTACTGGAAATAAGGTTAATATTAACTGTACCTGGTGCAGCATCCAGTAAGGAAAGTATTACACCAAAAAAGGAGACGGCAAAAAACTTAGTGAACGGCATTGCTTAAACTGCAAAAGGCCGTTACATAAAAGGAAAGATGCAAAATTTTGCAATTCCAATTGCCGTGTAACTCATTACAGATCAAAAAGAAAAACGTTACACAAGCAAAAATAGGACATAGGTTTTTTTAGGCATGTACAAATGAAATATTTCAATTGCACATGCCTAAGAAAACCTTTTCTTATTCATTGTCGGAGCGGAGCGGAGACACCATTTCACTCTTTACCGTCTGCTCTATTTCTTCCAGTTCTAAAGCTATTCTTACCAGTTCCATTCTGTCTGGAGCTTGCTTAATTCTTTCCGCTATTTCTCCAAGTTTCTTTAGTAACTGATCTTTCATGGTCTACTATTTTATTCAGAAAATATTGATACAGTCGCTGGAGCTGCAAACCTACTTTTAGTTTGGTTAGCTTTCATGTTTTCCATCTGGATAATGATATCGGCATTATGCGCAAAATCTTGGGATCCTTTAAAGTTCCCATCTTTGGTAC
>DNTK01000314.1 GCA_003508755.1 Bacteroidales bacterium
GCCCAATGGTAAAGGAACCATGATATATAGTAACGGAGACAGATTCAAGGGTTTCTGGCAAGCTGGATTAAAACATGGTCAAGGAGAGTTTGAGTTTGAGGCAAATGGCAAAAGACAAAAGCTTACTGGATACTGGTCCGAAGGCGAATATGTCGGGACAACCGATCCTGGCAGTCCTTATAAGATTACTTCGGTTTCGGGAATTCCATTTTACAGCGTGGAGCAGGAGGAATCGGATGAAAACATCATTGAAATTTCGATAAAAAGCGCCATGACCGATTTTATGCCCAGGGATTTAATGGTTGTTGCACCTTCGGCAGATATCATTCAAAAAGGTAAGAAGACAGAAATCAGAAACTATTTTTTACCTCTAAGTTGTGAAGTTAACTATACCATTAAGGTGGCGCACGATCAGAGAAAAATTTGTCGCTTTATACTTGAAATTAATGCAGATGGTAAGTATATTGTAACCCTTTCGAATGATTAGTAAAAACGCATCATGCAAAGCGAATAAGAACTAAACTATGTCACGGATTTTTTCTATTACCCTAATATGTGCTGCATTTATTATCGGCATTCAGGCTTGTCATCAGGACAAAAATATACACAAAGAAATAATTAAAAGTTTCTACAAAGGATTAAATACCGGCGAATTCAGCAGAGTTGCTGATTGCGTAACCGATAGTATTACCCTTTCAGAAAAGCAATTCATCATTGCTCAAAGTTCTGACGATTTATACCGAATGTTTCAATGGGATTCCGTATTTCAGCCTGATTTTACCATCAAGGAGATCAATCAATCTGATACAGGTACCTTTGTCATAGTTTCTAAAATTTGTAAGCGTATTGCCTATTTGCAAGACAGTGCTTTGATATATAAAGTAAAAGTAGAGTTTGATGAGAATAAAATAAGCAGCATGAAAACCATCGATTACCTTTCGGTAAATTTTGGTGTTTGGAAACCACGGCGCGATACATTGAGTATGTGGATAAGTGAAAACCATCCGGAACTGGATGGTTTTGTCAGGGATATGACACCCACGGGGGCACAAAAATACCTGGAAGCCATAGAATTGTATGAATCAGCTCATTGAAACAGCAATTATACCTTACTCCAGCCTTTTGAGCGATAGATAAATAATCATGTCAAGTAGAGTATTCAATGGCAGACATTGTTGAAATTTTAAAAGAAAAACTTAATTTACCTGAGGAGCGGCTGCTGGAATTAATAGCCATTGGTAAAGAAAGAACAATTTCCAGGAATAATCGTTTTATTGCCGCGGGTACTATTCCCAGGAAGTTTGGCTTTGTGGTTTCCGGACTATTCAGGTATGTTTATTCCGATGAAAATGGCCAGGAATTTACAAAAGGTATCATTTCAGAATTTAGTTTTATTAGTTCTTACTCGGCCATGATTATGCAAAGTATCTCGTATTTTTCTATCGAAGCCCTCGAGGATTCAGAGATATTAGAAATAAACTATTCCGATTGGCAAAAGCTAAAGATAAGCGATCCTTTTTGGTGTAATTTTCTTCTATCGCTGGTTGAAAAAGGCTATATGATTAAAGAGAAACGCGAACGAGAATTATTGTTGCTCGATGCAGAAACAAGATACAGAAATTTTCAGAAAAACTATCCGGGAATGGAAAACAGGATTAAGCAACAGATTATAGCTTCCTATTTAGGTATACAACCCGAATCGTTGAGTCGTATCCGTAAAAAGAACATTTCTTAACATAGGTCAATGCTCAGGTTGCCTGCCTGGTTTAAATTTGCGATAGTGTAAAATCTTAAACCAGGTAATCATGAAACTTTCGAATAATACAGTATTAATAACAGGCGGTAGTTCCGGGATTGGCCTTGAATTAACCCGGGTTTTAAGTAAAAACAATAACCGTGTAATAATATGCGGTCGTTCAGAGCAAAAGCTAAACGCAGCACAAGCAGAGATACCTGGCCTTATAACCTATCAGTGCGACTTGTCTGAAGCAGAACAATGTCATGAACTGGCTAATTGGCTGCGCAAATCCTACAGCGAACTTAATGTGATTATTAACAACGCGGCCCTTGTAAATAAAATAGACTTTTTAGAAGACAGTTTTGCCTTGGATAAACTTGAAATTGAGGTTAATACAAACCTTCTGGCACCTATCAGGCTCATAAAAATGCTTTACGAACAAATAACGAAAAACCCGCATCCGGCTATCATAAATATTACAACAGGCTTAATCTACACGCCAAGGGCAATTTACCCTTTTTATAATGCTACCAAAGCAGCCTTGCATTCCTTTACCCAAGTTCTCAGGCTGCAAAGCAAGCCGGGAAACTGCAAAATTGTTGAAGTCATGTTCCCAGCTGTCGATACTCCCTGGCACGATGGGAATCCTCCGAAGATTGCCATTCCGGTGGAACAGGCTGTTGCTGAGATGTTAAATGGATTAAGTAAAGGAAAAGAGGAGATACGCATTGCCGGAGCAAAAATACTCTACCTTGTTTCAAGATTAATACCAGGATTTGCTCTGAAGAAGGTTAATTCCTTGTCTTGACACCCTAAAAAATCAGGCAATTCAATTTGTTTTGTAGTCATATTTTATAATCGATGGTTTAATTAAATAAATATGGTTACCTGCTTAAACCTATTCTCTATTTCTGCAAGTGTTTCCTGCGAGAAAGAATTTCCTCCAATCATCAGGAACTGCAGCGCTTTTAATTTTGAAGGCTCAAGATCAAGGGTGGTAAGTTTGTTGTTATAGAGGTTTATCTGAAATAGGTTATCTAATTGGTTGATACTGGCTGGCAAGCTTTCAAGCTGATTATTCCAGGCATAAAATATTTGCAAATGAACTGCTTTCCCAAAATCTTTTGGTAAGGACAAAATGGCATTGCCTCCGATATTTAGGGTTAGCAGTTTCTGAAAATTGGCCATGGAAGGAAGTGCCGTGAGCTGGTTAAAGGCTGCCTCTAGGTTTTCGAGGTTGAAAAGATTTTCAACCGATTGAGGCAATTCTTTCAATTGATTTCCTGAAATATTCAGTGTTTTTAGTTGACCAAGCTTACCGAATTCTGCAGGTAACTGACTAATTAAGTTTCCTGAAATATTCAATGACTCCAGGTTTAGTAGCAAAATCACCATATTGATTTCGGTTAGCCTGTTATTGTTAACCTCAAGCACTTTTAGCTTATCCAGTAAGAATAGTTCTTCGGGCAAAGCGTGGATAGAATTATTGCTAATTATAAGTTCTTCAAGGGTTCTTAAATTGCCAATTTCCGGTAAAAGGGTATCAATTCGGTTATTATTTAACGATAACTTTTTTAAAGATGCTGCATGATAGATACAATAGGGTAACGATTCCAGCTCGTTGTTCTCCAGGAATATTTCTTCTAGTTTTGGGAGCTTGGCGATACATCCGGGTAGGTCTTTAAGTTTATTTTTTCGTAGCGACAAAACCCGCAAGTTTTTAAAAATCAATATTTCATCTGGTAAAGTTGTTATTGCCTCCGACGCTCCAAACAAGGGATCATAATCAAGGTTAAGCACCGTTACATCATGTGGATTCTTTAAAGCCTCATCCAGAGTGTAATACTCATTAGCTTTAGCTCCTAAGTAAGCACTTGCAAGCAGGAGGCCTGTAAGAAAAAAAGGTTTTAGATTAAAGATACGATTCTTCATGGCTGATGAACTAATGTGTTTGAGACCAAATTTCGTTATCAGCAACTTATAAATAGCCTTAAAATAAAGAAAGACTTATGGATTTATAAAATCTGGATTTTTTACCTTCAAAAGTATTTAAGTGATTGTTTTATTATTCTAAATCGAACAACCACATAAAAGCACTACGGAACTCGCGTGCCCAAAACCACTCGGAATGTTCGCCATCATCAGGAATAATAGAGTAAACTTCCTCCCCGGAATATCCTATATGTACTAAAGTATCGTACATAGATACTGTACTTTGCCAGAAACCTTCCTCCAGCTTGCCAGACAATAAATAAATTTTTGCTGTGCCTATTTTTCCTTTTTCAAGTGTATACGAAAAGAATTCATCAGCAAACCAATAAGCCGGAGAAAAGATGCCTACTATACCAAACACATCGGGGTATTCAAAATACCCATAATGCGAGATCAAGCCACCCATACTCGAACCCATTATTCCGGTATTTTCTGGTCCGGGTAAAGTTCTGAAGCTACTGTCAATTTTAGGTTTTAAGGTATTTACTAAAAAATTGAGGTAGGCATCTCCTTCACCACCACCATATGCTTCGTTAATAAAGGGTGAGTATTCATTAATTCGTGTAGCACCTCCATTATCCACAGCTACTACAATGCAGGTTTCATACCCCTCAGATTCGAGTGCAGCCAGTGTTTCGTCTACCTGCCACTCGCCAGTAAAGGATGTAGATGCATCAAACACATTTTGGCCATCGTGCATATAGAGTACTTTGTAAGCCTTTTTGGATGTATAATAATCATTCGGCAAATACACCCAAATCCTTCGATGCCTGTTTAATTGAGGCATAAGCATACTAGTATCCCAAATCATTACCTGGGTATTGGCAGAAGAACTTTCTGTATGTGCCTCACCACCTATGTATTGGTCTTCCCAACCCGCAATGCGTATGTAAATTGTATCACTTTCTCCAATAACAATCCTACGGTTAGGTATTACACTTCCATCGAATGCACCCTCAACCGTTTGCCATGATCCGCGGGTTATTTTGTATTCAATAATCCCATTTGTGTCGGGAACAAAAAGCCAGTACCTGCCATTAGTTTGTCGTGTAAATTTAAATTGCTCATTTTCCGGATTCCAACGCCCAATGTTTCCGGCAAGGTAGAATGAAGCATCTTCGGGTGTTAATGTGGGCAAGGAGTCGATAATAAAAAATGTCTGGGCATTCAGAGCAGTTGTTCCAAAAAGAAGTAGTATAAAGAAACAAGATTTCATATGTTTCGCGTTTACGGGTAGGGTTATAAATTAAGATACAAAATGAAGCGAATTTAAACAATATTAGTTTTAGCAAGTTTCTAAGGGAGTATTCATGGTGCCGAACTTATAAAAATAAACTCAATAATTTCCAAGCTTTAAGATTTTAAAATTCCCCATGTTTTAATTTTTCTGTCAGGCATTTTCCTTGTTGTTGCATACTAACCAATATTGTGCCGGCAGGAACTTATCAGCGTGAATTACACCAATTTGGTCATATCCGGCAAAACATGGTTATTCGGGGCAGTTACCAGGAGCTTCCCAAAAACATCTCTCTCAAAGGAGTAGTTTTGGTTGATAAGGTTGATGGGAAAGCCACACCTGTTAGTATTCTGGGGCTATTTACTTCTATGCCGAAAGGACTGAATCAGGCTGGTTCCCTAATCTTTTTTGTCTTTTTTATTGTTGCAGTATTTAATATTATTCAACATACCGGAATGGTAAATGTGGTGATGCATTACCTGATGCATGCATTCCGTAACAGTTGTATTTGGCTCTTTCTGATTGTATATATTACCTTGTTTTCAGATTTGGCCGAGGCATTCAAGTTGCACTCACCGAAAAAAAAATAATCGACACCATTTGATTTCAAACATTTAATCTATTGAAACAGCTACCTACACTGATTGCTGCAGAGGGCATGTTATTCTTTCAAACTATTCTAAACTTTTTATCCCTTCAGCCTAAGGACAAGCGCTTGTATACATGCCCCTGATGGTTCCTTTGTCGGATTTATTAAGTATTTCAAGGCAAACTGCAGTCTTGGCTTACCTTCAGGGAGACGGCATTACAAACCTTATTGTTCCTACCACAGGCAGGCTAATGGCTATATTAGCTATTGGTCGCGTGCCCTATGAGAAATAGCTTAAATTTATTCTGCCATTGGTTATAATTGCAATGATTTTGGCCATGAGCTTTATATAAATTGCGCTTAAAACCGGCTATTAATTTGTAGGTTGTTTCTATAAATCTGGTAATTTTGAAGCAAATACTACTAATATGTTGCCAGAAGAATTAGGCTACTCCAAAGAATTAGAAGAATATCGTGCAGAGAATAGGCTATTAGATTTCGATGTGGGACGCATTATGGCCGAGCACAAAGAACGCTATTATGTAAAAACCATTCACAGAGAATACGAAGCTGAGATTATTGGAAATATGCGTTTTACTGCCAAATCACGTAGCGATTTTCCTGCTGTGGGCGATTGGGTGGCAATCTCCGAATATGATGAGGATAAGGTGCTAATTCATGCGATACTTCCGAGAAAAACGATTATCGAAAGGCAAGCTGCAGGAAAAGCCAGTGAAAAACAAATTCTTGCCACCAATGTGGATATGGCTTTTATCCTGCAGGCGGTTGATCGTGATTTTAACGTGAATCGCCTGGAGCGTTATTTAACCATCTGCCACAATTCAAATATACAATCGGTTATTATTCTCAATAAAATTGATTTGATTGCATCAGAAAAATTAGCCGAAATGACCAAAATGGTTAAAAACAGAATAAGTGGAGTTCTAATTTTAGCCATCAGCAATGAAACCAGGGAGGGTTTTGATCAAGTCTATAAGCTCCTTAAAACCGGGAAAACTTATTGCTTGTTGGGTTCCTCTGGAGTTGGAAAGTCGACGTTCATAAATACACTTTCAGGTAGCGAATTAATGAAAACAAACACCATTAGCAATAGTGCTCAACGAGGCAGGCATGTGACTTCACATCGCGAATTAATCGTGCTTGAGGGTGGTGGCATTATTGTTGATAATCCGGGAATGCGGGAAGTGGGTGTAACAGATATGTCTGATGGATTGGAAAACACATTTAATGCTATTTATGAATATGCCAGTAGCTGTAAATTTTTTGATTGTACCCATATCCATGAAAATGACTGTGCTGTTTTGAGAGCAGTGGAGGAAGGATTAATTTCCAGGGCCTCCTATGAAAATTTTTTGAAATTAGAACGCGAAAAAGAACACTATGAATCAACCGTTGCTGAGCGACGAAAAAAAGATAGGGATTTTGGAAAAGTGGTAAAAGAGTTTAAAAAGAAGAAAAGCCAACTTAAACCCGGCAAATACACTTCTGAATAATTCACTGATGGATAAGATAAGAACTATAATTGTTGAAACCCTCGATGGCAAGGAGGTGGATATTCTGGATAGGTGTGCAGGAAAACCCTTACTTCTGCTGTTTTACAACAATACCTGTATGGGTTGCACAGGCAGGGCCTTACCCATGGCTTATGACTACAACATGAGACATGCGCATATTGATGTGGTTGGAATTCATGTGAATTTTAAAAACCAAGATATATCTAAAGCAGATATTATAAATATTTTCACATCCAAGAAATTGCCCTTTCCTATTTTTTTGGATAAGACCCGCATTGTCTATAAACAATTTAGCTGTGACGGAGTGCCTCATTGGATTTTATTAGATGAGAATGGACATGTGCTGAATTCAATTTTTGGCTCACAGGAAGCAGCTCAAAACCGGTTAATGTATGCACTTGAGGAGTTAATGGAATAATAGTATTTTGCTTAACAAAAAAAACCGGAATTCAAATCCGGTTCTTCCTATTTATTCCTCGTATTTAATTACTTCTGCCGGGCAGCTTTCAGCAGCCTCTTTTATTG
>DNTK01000087.1 GCA_003508755.1 Bacteroidales bacterium
GTCCTACAGAATGCAAATTACTGAGAACTGGAGAATCAGAACCTATTATGAACCAGCTTTACCTACCGTACAAAAAAATTCTTATTTATGGCCCAGGGTGTTTGAGAATTACTTCTTAAAATTTAAAGGCTTCGCTGCCAATGGATTGATATTTGCCGGTAGTGTGCATCAATATGCTCAAACGAATGAAGAACTTATTACCTCCGGTATTGCCTCTATTCAGGAGTTGATTAAAAGCGATAACTACTACCTGTACCTTATTCCCAGGCCTACTTATATTGAGCAGAATTTCAATGGCGATTATTACAATACCATTCGCAATAATCAACTTGCTGCCGCAGCAAACAGGCAATGGAAAATTATAAATACCCTGGATATTATGCCCGACGGCAATTATCAGAACTTTTCTGCTAAACTTGTTGAGAGCTTAATTCGGGAAGAAAACGAATAGAAAAAACAAGGTAAAAAAAAGCTGCTGCAGTAAAATGCAGCAGCTTTGTATTAGAAGTATTCGTTTTTAAAGAGATCAAAATGTATTGTAAAATAGATGAACGACATGGTCGGCGATAGCTGCAACCCACGCAACTCAGAACCATTTCCAGGTTCCGACTCCAATTTTTTTACGTAATCATGATTGATCATATCGAAAAACATGTGTTCAAATTTATAGCCAAGTGTAAAGTACCAGAATCTGCATTCGATGCCTGTTGCAAAAATCAGATTGTGTCTGTTTTGCTCACTGTAAAGCTTGTACACGAGATTGTCCTGATGACTTTTTCGTTTCATTTGGGAGGTAAATTCATAAAATAAACCATAGTTAAAAGAAACGACAAACTCACCCGGAGTTCCACCAAATTGATGGTGCTTTAAATACCCCATCCTCCATGCAAAACGGTTTAGGTAAGCATGTACATCGTAATTCTCAAGGGTGTGGGTTTCCATATTCAGGTAGCTAGAATAGTTTTTGAACCCGATGGAATCGAATCGTAATCCCATATACAACTGGTGGGCCTGCCGGCCTTCATTGGAAAACCACCTTACAAAAACCCCATGCATCATCGATTGCATATTTTGGTCATAGCCTTCGGGTACATTGAACCGGTTCTTGGCTCCGATATCCATTTGATAGCCAAAACCCACTCCCTGAGCATTTAACTGCAGGGAAAACAGTATAATTAACAGTGAGAATAGAAGTCTTCTCATAATGTTTAGTTAATGGTTATATTTCTTATTTCAACATTATCGTTGCCAAAACTAAACATGCCATCTTTTATATAAATCCATTCCAGGTTATGGAATCCGGGCTCCACATTTACCGAGTAGTTTTTCCATTCTGTATCGCCACTTTCTCCATTAATAAGTACTTCGCCATCGATATTAAAGTTGAACTTATCGTAGCCATATTCGGAGCTTACTTTGTACTCAAAAGAAAGCAATACCCTGTTTGTATTAAAAAGAGTTGCCGTCATCGAAGTGGTTTCATTATCATTGATATCAGGACTTTGATAATGCCCACTACCAATCACATCCCATGCTGATGTTACAATTAATTCCTGGGTGACAAACTCATCCAAATCGCTCACAACAACATCTGTGGTGGCGGGTATTTTTTTCTTTTTACTATTATTTGGAGTTACTACCAGAAGCGAATCGTATTCATTTTGCACAAGGTACAACCCGGTTGCTTCTCCCGGGTTCATGGTTTTACCCAGGTATTTTCCATCCTCTGTAGTTAACATTAATACTTCAGTGGTGTTGTTGGTTACACTAATTTCTTTGTGCTTACCACCCACATATAGTTCGGCAGTATGTGATTGAACAATGTTTACATTTTTAAAAGAAATAATGCTTGTGCTGCCATCCAGCGATTTGGCTGTAATGGTATAACTCTGCTCTGGAATTAAGAAAGTAGTGGAGTTATTGGCCGGGATTATAGAAAGCCCATCGGGTGAGCCATCTACTTTGGCAATGCTCTCAATGAGCTGGTCATTTGCAAAAATGCTAATCGGATCAGCTGTCGCATTTTCGATATTGAGATAGCCATATTTTCCGACAACACTCACATAAACCGGCACATCAATTTCAACTTCTTTGTGCTCGGCATTCACTACAATATAGTCAGATTCATCCCATCCAATCTCGGTAATTTCGCTCGATGGCGAGTTTGGATCAGAATACCAGTAGCGATAAAACAGGTAATGAGCTCCAAAGTCAATGCTGACTTTTTTGTCTTCAACACCCGGTTGTATCGATGCTAACCGCGCTCCTGTCTTGCTATTAAGGTACACATCTACCTGGTAGATAACTTCCTGGTTGTACTCGTCAAAGCTGGGGTAAGTAAGTAAAAGTGTTCCGGAACTGGTATTTACATCGCTGTCAGTAATGCGCCAATTTGCTCTTTCGGTTTCAAGTGTGGTGTTCGAAAGGGCTACACTCCACTGGCGGTAAACATTATCGAGATTTGGGTCAGCAACATCGCCCACCTCATTTGATTTCCATACCTGTAGCACTAAAACCGAATTGGTTTGGTTGGGAATATTCACTATAAAATTTTCAGTATTGGCAGGTATACAGGTAACATAGGAAAGTTCGTTGAAAAGGAAGAGTATGTCGCCTGTTTCGTTGGTTACCGACAGATTACCCTCCAATACCGGATTGCAATCGCCAACCGATAAACTGTCGTAGATGCACGAACCATCGTCCAGTACGGCATTCCGATCATAATTCGAAGCACTTGGATTGGTACATCCTTCAGCATATATACACGAGTTATCCGGAATATCGGCTGCTACACTATAATTTAGTGCGTTCTGATCCATACATCCTTCGCGTAACACTTCACACTGACTGAAAAATACCGAGCTTATAACAAATAAAACAACAGATATTCTTTTCATGGTTTTAATTTCATTTGGTTGATCTATTCATAAAGATGAATTATAGAGGCCTTTTGAGTATTTCGAATATCTAATCAAAAAGCATGGTACATTCCACATTTTGCGGAATGTACCAGACTGATTATTATTCACCATCAACCACCCATGTGGTTGTTTCGTCAGCTGTAAGCGTTATTGTTTCGGGGCCGTCAATTACGTCAACACCTGCAAGAACTGTAGCTGTCATGGTTACATTGATTTGAGTAGCTTCTTCCTCATTAATCGGAATGTAATAAGTATAGCTGCTATATTCTGCAATAGTGGAAAGGTTCTGAGTGCTTCCGGTTTCGAGGTAGCATACATTCTCAATTTCAGTTCCATTTACCTGAATTCTTACAGGTTCTGCTAAATCATTCTGAACGGTAAGGCCCGCATATTTAGTTCCGGTATTCTGAGCATCATTCAGGTGAGGAATAACCATGGTAATATCTTTTCTGCCCTCGTTAAGAACCAGCCAAATTGGTTTAGGAGTTCCATTAATGTCCTGGGTTGTAATTCTTCCTACCTCTTCGAAGGCGGTAGCATCATTCTGGTCGCTGGTCCAGTACAAGTAATTCAGTGTGTAGTTGCCATAATCGATACCTACTTTCTTATACTGATCTCCGGGTTTCATGGTGGAAATTTTTGCTCCCTCGAAGCTGTTCAGATAAACATCTACATTATCTTGCGTGCCACCATAATAAGATAAACTTAGTGTAGCAACATTTACATCAGGATCCAGGCCTTCAACATGCCAAGTGGCTCTGTCTTCGATATCAGTGCTGTTCGAAAGGGGTACAAGCCATCTTTTAAATGCAAGTGTAGGGTCGGGATTGCTCACATCGTCATGGACATCAATCCACTTAAATAAGTCAAGTTGTATGGTTGCTTCCGATTCGTTCGGTATATTCACCAGAAAATCGGTAGCCGAAGCAGGTATCTTTTTTATTACCACCTGGTCTTTATACAATACCAGTTGTTCATTGGAGTTGTTAATTATTAGCAGATTTCCTTGTGTATCGGGTTGATCTGGTTCGAAAACACCCGGATCTTTAATTATCTCACAAGAAGTTGCAAGAATAAGAGAAACAAACGTCAAATAAAAAAGTAATCGTTTCATATTACATGTAGTTTAGTAAAACTTTATTTATAATTCTGATTTAAGGTTCCCAATTTTATTGTTATGGTATAAGAGGATTAAATGGAATTGCTTAAAATATGTTAAGCCATAGTTTCCATTCTCGTTGTATAATATATTTTTATGTTGCATAGTACTGGTTTAGGGCTACAACTAGAGGTAAAACCAAATATGATGCCAAACTGTTTTAGTTTTGATTTTACTTGTTTATATTCAGAAGGACAAGGGCTGTAATGCAGGGTTGCACAGGTTGGCAATAAATTTTAACTTTTTTTTGCAAATTTATTTTTTGTTGGTGATTAGATCGATATACTCGATAAGAGAAAGCTCTTCTGCAATACCCTTATAAGGTTAAAAAAGGTCTAATTGCATCGGTGTATCAGGTTTCCAGAATTTCATGCGTTGCGAAAGATTGTTGAGTTGACATTTCTCATTCAACACCTTATAAAGTTTGTCGGCATTGGGCGAATTGCAATTATAACTATCTCCAAAGTATTTTTGATATTTTGCTTTAATACCCGGGAATTTTTCGTCTAACTTATGGTAATAATATTCCCTATGTCCTTCACGCTGAGTCATTCCCATCCAGGAGATAATATAGTTACCACCGACATTTGCTACTGCATCTACTATTCCTGCAATGTTTTCTTTTGTATCGGTAATAAAGGGAAGCACTGGGGTTAAAACTGCCCCGGTATATATTCCTTGCTCACTGAGCGCGCGCATAACCAACAGGCGTTCGGAGGTCACAGGAGCAAAAGGTTCAATTTGTTTCGAGATTGAGTCGCTTATTGCAGTGATGGTAAATGATACAGCCACATAGGTTTTTGAAATGTCAGCAAGAATATCAAGATCGCGCAGTACTAGATTACTTTTGGTAATAATATGTACCGGGTAGTTATATTTCCGAATTATCTTTAAAGCATTATGCGTTAGTTTTTCCTTTTTCTCAATGGGCATGTACGGATCATTCATACTGCCGGTGCCGATAGTACCTTTATTGCGCAGGCTCTTTAGTTTTTTTTCGAGTAATTCAATCGCATTCTTTTTAATCCGAATGTGAGAAAGGTCCCCAATCCGATATACTTTACTTCGAGTATCACAATAAATACATTGATGTTGACATCCCCGGTAAAGATTCATGTTGTATTTAATTCCGAAATAGGGATCAGGGCCACCTTTTAATGGAGAAAGTATCGATTTAGCTTCGATGTAATCAATCATGTGGGTGATGTATTACTGTGCTTTAAATTGTAATTTCCACCAGGTTTCCTTCCGGGTCCTTAATTACACTCTCATAATATCCATCGCCGGTGCTGCGCGGATAGCTGGCAATTTCAACACCTTTTTTCTCAACTTTATGGGTTAATTCATCAACGCGATGCTTACTGCCAACAGAAATACTTATGTGCCCCCAGGAATTGTTTAAGGCAGGAACACCCTTATTCATTAATTCAATTCGGGCTCCGGAAGAGAGCACCAGAAAATAAGAAGTGAATCGTTTAGCGGGATTATGATACCGTCTGCCTGCTTTTGCATCAAAAACGTCGCAGTAAAAATCCTTCATTTCCTCCAGATTATTTGTCCAGATTGCAATGTGTTCGATCTTCTTTGCCTGGCTTGGTTTGAATATATAAAATAAAATAATGGAAGCTAAACAAATTGTTACCCCATTGGCTAAAATAATAGGAAGATCATGAATAAGAATACCATATATAAGCCATAATAATATGCCCGAGCATAAAAGTGTAAACATGGCTGGCGATAAATCATCGGTTGATTTTGTCTTCCATGTTTTTATTGCTTGCGGAAGAAAGGCAATCGTTGTAAGGCTGGCAGCAATTAAACCAATTACGCTAATGAGTGTTTCCGGCATGATGCTTTGAGTTTTGAGATTATTCTTCCAAAGTAATAAAAATACCCGGCAAATATTTGTTTTGGGAAGGTTAACTTAACACCTTTATTTACTAAAAAAATGATTGAGTGTTCGAATAAGTTTGTCTTTTTCGATGGGTTTAGAAAGGTATCCGTCAAAGCCACTTTTTAGAATACTGTTTTCATCCTCAAGTCGTGCAAATGCTGTTTGGGCAACTATGGGTACGTTTACTTTCATATTTCTTAGCTTCGAGACGGTCTCATACCCATCCATTTCAGGCATCTTTATATCCATTAAAATTAAATCGGGGGCATTGCTTTTACAATGTGCTATAGCTTCTTTACCATTTTTCGACCAGGAAAGCGAAGCATCTGTTTTTCGGAGTATGGCCCTTAAAAGCTCATAATTCGAGGGGTCATCTTCGACTATAAGTATATTTTTATCCTTCAAAGTTTCAATTTTACCACTTACTTTTTTACCAGGTTCAGGTCTTTCCAACTCAGCAAGGACTGGCGTGTCAAATGGCGCGGGTATTGTAAAATAAAATGAAGCACCTTTCTCCGGTATCGATTCAACCCAAATATCACCCTCGAGAATCTCAACCAGTTTCTTAGATATTGTTAGCCCCAAACCAGCGCCCCGGTATAACTTATTGTTATCAGATTGTAGTTTCGTGAACCGGTCAAAAATTAGTTCCTTTGTTTCATCATTCATGCCTATTCCCGTATCATGCACAAAGAATTTCACATATTTCTTCCGCTCATCATTTTTAATTTTCTCAATAAGTGTGTAACCAACCTCAATTTTACCTTCATGGGTAAATTTGATGGCATTACTAAGCAGGTTTGATAAGATCTGCTTCAATCGAATAGTGTCGGTCTCGATGGTAAGGTCTGATAAGGTTGATGGAATATGTAAGGAAAAATCCACCTGGTTCTCATTACTTTGCTGGTTTACTTCTTTAAAGGTCAGAAAGAGCTCCTGCATAATAGCTGGCAGGGAACATTTATTGCGGCTAATATTTAGCTGACCGGCTTCAATTTTTGAAATATCCAGGATATCATCTATTAAATGCAATAGAGTGGCGCAGCTTGAATTTATCAATTCAACATATTCATTTCGCTCTTCGTTGGTTAGGTCAGGATCGCTTAATAAACCTGCAAACCCAATAATGGAATTCATTGGAGTTCTTATCTCATGCGACATATTAGCAAGGAACGCCGATTTTAGCTGGTCAGCTTTCTCGGCAAGATTCTTTGCTTTTTTCAGCATTTCTTCTGTTTGATCGCGGATTTTGTCGCGTTGCTCTATTTGTTCTATCATATTGTTAAAGCGATCATACAAGATACCTATTTCGTCGTTGCTCCGTTTTTCCAGTCTTATGGTATAGTTTGCTTCCTTCTTTATTTTATCTGTAACTCCGGCAAGCTTTAATATGGGATCTGAAATAATTTTCTGGAACAAAAAAGCCAGGAAGTACACTATAATTAATATGCCTAATGCGATAAGTGCAGCCACTCTCATACTGCGCTGTAATGAGATTCGTGCTTTATTAAGAGAGTAGGCAAGTAGAATGGTACCATGCTGCAAACCTTCGTATCGAATGGGTAATCGCACCATCAAGCTTTTTTCTTGTAAGCCCATCGGATGTTCCCTGAGTTTTATTACAGAAATAGAATCTTCTGAGGCCACCTTGTCGATGTGTTGGGGTATATCATGACTGAAAGGATTATAAACATCAAACAAATACCCTTCATTGGTATAGATAGCTGCATAAATAACAGAAGAACTGTAGTTAAGGTTATTGAGTACTTCAGTAGTTTCTTCCTTTATTCCGAATACAAGAGGAGCAGTGCAATAGTCAGCTGTAAATGAAGCTAAAAACATGGCCTCTGACTCCAGGTTTCGTTTTTGCTTGTTAGACTCTGCAACAGAGAAAATTAATAAGGATAATGCGGTGATTAGAATAAAGATCACCAACACCATTAATACTATTTTATACCGTATAGAAATGTTTCTAAGCATATTATTCCTTTGCAATTGGATTTACAATTTCAGCAATATTCAAGAGCCTGTAGCTTACAAAAAAGTCTGATTCACGAATAGCAGTTTCGTTAATTTCGAATCTCAACCGATCTTCGCTTAAGAAAAAATTTACATGCACTCCTGTTTCGGCATAGCCTTGGGTATCACCAATGAGGAGAACACCTTTTTCTTTTGAAAATTCAACAATTTCCTTTACAACTCCCCTTTTTAGGGGGGGGATGTATAAAATATGAGCAAAACTGCTGTCATTTAATTCATTTAAATGCACAATATTAACTGGGCGTCCTAAAATTGTACTGCCTTTATATATGTCGTAAAGCTTGGTATTGAAAGGGTTGGAGTAGACCGTGGCGATGGTAAAGGTATTTAAAGTATCATGCATCTCGGGTGGCCAATCAATAAAATGTGTAAACTTTCCAATCCATACAGCTTTCAAAGTATACTCATCCACAACCTGCCCTGCACTTTTAACTGAAAACAGAGAAAGCATACCAATAAATAAAAATTTCAGGAAACTATTCATCTATCCTTGCTTGGCTCTTAATGATACCGAAATTAAAAATAGATAATATTTTAATACAGTGAGCAATTACTTATTAAGGGCATCCTACTCTTAAGAATTGGGCTATAAAAACATATTTATTAATTACCCCGTTAAAAAAGGGGGTGCAAAACATAAAAAATATATAAAAATATATATAGGTATTATAAAAAATAGGGTAAAAAAGGAAAATAACACAAAAAACATAAAAAAAGTATCAAAAAATTAGGGGTGATAAGAAAAAAGTTATACTTTTGAAGCGTCAATCAATTTATAACTTAAAATTATTAGCTATGAAAAATCTCAAAGTTTTACTTTTAACTATGGCCTTGGCATTTACTACTACCTTATCATTCGTGAATGCTCAGGAGGAAGAATCAGAATCACCATTCTCTGTTGGTGCAGACCTAGTTTCGTCGTATGTATGGCGTGGTGTTAAATATGGAGGTCCTGCATTGCAGCCATATGTAGAATATGGAATTGGTGGATTTGCTGTTGGCGCCTGGGGATCTTTTGGTATTGGTCCACTTGATGAAGCTGTAAATGAAGCCGACCTTTATTTAGGATATGGATTCGATTTCGGTCTATACCTGGGAATAACTGATTATTATTATCAAGGTACTCCATATTTTCAAACTTCCGGAGACACCTCAAGTCATGCCTTGGAATTAAACGGTGCCTACGAAATCGGAGGCTTCTCTATTGCTGCCAACTACATCATTAACGATGCGCGCAATGGTGCGGGCTCACAAGGTGGCGACCTTTATTTTGAAGCAGGTTACTCTTTCAAGCATTTTGATGTTTTTGTCGGTGCAGGAAACGGATGGCACTCTACTTTTGAAGATAACGGCGATGATAAGTTTGCTGTTGTAAATATTGGTATAAGCGCCAGCAAGGAAATTAAACTGTCAGACTCATTCTCTTTACCAGTAGGTGGACTAGTTAGTCTTAACCCAGACAGTGAAGAGTTTAATATAGTTGCTACTATATCTTTCTAAAAAATATTCTTCTATCAGTTCAAATGGTTAGGGTTTTTCAAAGTCGGTGCCATTTAATAAATGGTACCGACATTTTACAAAACCTTTGAGGTGTTGTAATATCAATTTTCACTCAGAATGAACTGTTCTACAACCCTTTTCACAGAATATCTGCAACAGACCATCGAACATTAAAAAATATATATATGAAAAAAGTTGAAGCAATAATCAGAAAAACCAAATTCGAAGATGTGAAAGAAGCATTGTACGAAGCTGGTATAGAATTCATCTCTTTTTGGGACGTGCGGGGTGTCGGTAAAGCTACCGAAGCTCGCGTTTATCGTGGAATTAAATACGATACAAGTACCATCGAAAGAATATTTATTTCAATTTACATGCGCGACAAGTTTCTTGAACCATGTATCAATGCTATTCTTCAATCAGCCAAAACAGGAGAAGTTGGAGATGGAAAAATATTCGTTTCTGATGTCCAGGATGCGTACAGAATCCGTACTGGCGAACATGGTGATAAAAGCCTTTACATAGGTGAAGAATAATAAACAGTGTCAATCAAAAGTAACTTAAAAAATTACAATTATGGAAGAAACTTTAACAGCAATACCTGAAGTAGTGGAGGCTACCGTGGGGCTTGATATATCAATAAACAACGTTTGGTTGCTACTGGCCACCTTTATGGTGATGTTTATGCAACCTGGTTTTGCCCTTGTTGAGGCTGGTTTTACCCGTGGTAAAAACACAGCCAACATTCTAATGAAAAACTTAATGGACTTCTCTGTTGGGGCCATTACTTATTGGTTAGTGGGTTACTCAATTATGTATGGTGCAGGTAATGCCTTTATCGGCGACTTTAGCCTGTTTGCTTATAACCCTGCAAATGATAGTTATGGAGCAGGTTATTCAGATTTCTCAGACCTAATGTTCCAGACTGTATTTGCGGCCACTGCTGCTACCATCGTTTCCGGAGCCATGGC
>DNTK01000088.1 GCA_003508755.1 Bacteroidales bacterium
AACTGAGCTGATGATGTGACTTTTTCACCGCCAAGAATACCTTTGCCGAATTGTTCTGAAGAACTTTCGTTTATTACATCAATCTGAGATGTGACATTTTCAGCCGATTGTACAGGCGAAACATTGCTTTGCTGTGGCTCTGATTCTGTCCATTGCATTGTAACTACGGCAATATTTCCGTTTTCTACTATCTGAATTTCCGCGTTGAATGAAACCAACTGTAGAGACAATTCACCCCATACTGGATCGGATATTGCCCAAGGCCCTTTTTCTGTTCCGAGAATATTTACAAAATTAGCAGCCTCAAGATCATAATTCGGACCGGAAAACCAAACCGATTTAGGGAACTGTCTCCCGCGTAATCCTAAATCCTGAGTTTGTGATCCGTCAAAGCCTGGGTAACTGAAATCACCAATTTTCTTTTCGCCTGATACAGATGTACCGAGCCAATAGGGAGTAAATACAGTTCCCGTTTCAGGAGATGTAAATGTTAAGGGGTTTTCTTCGCCTGTTAATCTTGTAGTCCAGTCACTCATCTAATACATTCCCCCGCTATATCCTAAAGTTTTAACATCTGCACCGGGGGCGTAAATACTAAATCTGTCGGACGTATTGTCATTGATGCTGACAACCTGTTCATTTCGAGTATTGTTTTCTGATATCTGCCGTTGGACGCTCATTTCTGTTTCGTTCGGGGCTGTGAAGTTTGTGTTTGATATCTGTTCAGATGTCGTATTACCACCGAAGAAATCAGCACCTTTACTGAGTAATCCACCTATTCCTGAAGGAATTTTAGATTGTAATTCTATCATTTTAGTCATTAATGTTACAATCGGAGAAATTATCGTCCCAATAACCGAAATGATAGGTTTTGCTATTTGCCATAAGAACCGGAACGCACCGGCTAATAATTTAATCTGTGCAGCCATTTGTCCGAATATCGCAACGGCAAGGTTTGCTATTCCAGAGTCAATCAAGAAATTTTTAAGAGTATTAAACATATCAATAAACGTATTTCTAAGAGGTGTTAATTGTTCAACCAATCCCATAAATGTATTTTTAAGCTTGTCAAACGCTCCGGTATTCTGCATCGATGTCATTAAATCACGCCATCCGTTGGCAACCGCAACAACTACCGGCCGTAAGAAATCAAAGGCCATTTTCAGAACATTGAAAAACTTATCTACGCCTGAGTTGATAATCGCTTTATTTGCTTCGAGAAAATTGTTTAGAGCACCAGACATTTCGATAACTTTATCTAATCCCTTAGAAAGTTTAGTTTCAAATACATCTATAAATTTAAAGCCAGTTTCCAGCAATGATGATTTAAGAATTTTCAATCTCATTCCTAAACCTTTCCTAATTTCGTCGGCAATATCTTTTAATTTTTTATCACCTTCCAATTGTCTCATTATCAAATCAATATCTGCTAAGCTCTTAGACATATTTGTAGCACCGGCGACTGCTTGTTTTCCGAATATGTCAGAGAAAATCTGTAACTGTTGGGCGTTGCCAAGATCTGCCGTTGCTTTTCCGAGCATTCCCATTATTGTAACCATTGATTTCATATCACCAGATGCGTCAATAAAATCATTTGTGCTTAATCCAACTTGAGATAGTGCGTCTGATACTTTGTCAGTAGGGGCTGCTAGCCTTGTATATGCGTTTTTCATGGCTGTTGCCGCCATTGATCCCTTAATACCTGCACCACCTAAAGCCGCGGTAATAGCAACTAATTGATTCATATCTTCACCGGCTGCTGTTGCAATCGGACCGGCAACTTTTAATGATTCAAAAAGGTCTACTAAATCCACGTTCGCCATATTGGTGGCAAGCCCTAAAGACCGACTCATGTCTGCAAGATTTTTCATTTTAACGGCCGAATCTTGAGAGTTTTTTCCAAGAGAAGAAAGTAAATCTGAGGTAATATCTGACGTAGTAGCTAAATCCATTCCGGCAACTGTAGCTAAATCAGTTTGTATTACAAGAGCTTCCATTGCCTCCGTTGAAGTAAATCCGGCTTTTGCGAAAAAGTTCAAACCTTCGGCAGCTTCTGCTGCTGAAAATTGTGTACCGGCGGCAACGTCACGGGCTGCTTTTTTTAACTCTAACATTCTATCGGCTGTTTCTTGAGTCCCGATTGTTAAATCTTTAAAACGGGCCGTAGCTCCGACAATAGCATCATCAAAGGCTATAAACTCATTTGCTGCTGCCGAAATTCCCTGTCCGAGCATTTGAACCCCGCGCATGATAACTTGAGCGCCGAGAACGCCTTTTAGCACAGAGCCAAATCCAGACGCGGATTTTTTCATTTTATTAAATGTACCCGACATTTTATCAACTGCTTGATAACGGGTGGATACGGAAAAGTCACTCATGAATATATTATATCAGGTAAAATAGAGTAAATACATAATAGGAAAAGAAGGCCCGCACTTGATATAATATCAGGGGTGCGGGCGCTTTTTTATTTATATTTTCTTAACTCCGGCTTTGATCCCCTGTCTTTTGGGGCTTTCATTGCCCATGCTTTTAATTCACAACCAAAATTCCAGAACTCCATTTGTCTAAATGTCATACTGACAATCTCAGACGGTTGAACTCCATCGTGCCGCAAATTAAGCATCATTTGAGCCATTGAGCCGGAGAATATTACAAACCCAGCAGTAAGATCCCTAAGTTCTCAACGACGCTTAAATCAGGTCCTTCCAGTTCTTCGATGATAGATAATCCACGACCGCACAGAGCGCCCATAAGAGCCTGTCCTTTTGCGTTATGTGAATCAGCTCCATACTCATCCATTTCTTGTTTATGGATGCCCTTCATGTGGCCATAAGTAAGTTCTTTAATGTCTTTGTTATTCCCGAGAGGATATTTAAGGAAGTGCTTTATTTCTCCAGTGTCTGATACTTCGACCCTACCTTTCATAATGCTTTTTAAGATCTTGTCTGCGTATTTTTTAGACATGTCATCGAGATCTTTGTATTCGTAATCGTAATAATCAAGTAATTTTTCGAGCTGTTCTTTAGCTACTTTTTTTGAAATTTCCATGTGTTTTCACCTCTTAATAAAAAAATAATCCCTGCACCGATTTGCACAGGCAGGGATATTATATAATGTTTTTAGTTAGTTATCAATGTAGGCGGTTTTCTGAATGCGAAATCCCCTGAAAAGATACCCTCGGCAGTCGTGAAACTACCGTCTCCAATCATGTCACCTTCACCGATGACTTTTTCACCTGATGCCAGTTCAAATGTTGCATTTACAGCCGCTGTTCCGTCTCTCAACGCTATAAGCTGTTTATACTTTTTGAGATCAACCCTGTGAGTAATCCCTGTTATCTGCTGAGGTTTTAAAACCATCTGTTTAACATTTTCCCCGGTTGTCGCCAGGCTGTCTGTCGCATATCTCGACAAATCAATTGTTGCGTCTACGTCTGCCGGGATTGCATATGATACGCCGTTATACTGCGCTTTTCTTATTGTTCCTACTACACTCATATTCTACCCCTTTACGCTAATAGCGCCGCGAATGATGTATCAAAAAGAATCTGACTATTCATAATTCCACCGACCCCTGAAAGTATAACAGGATAATCAGTGTCAAATCCGGTTCCTGTCACCCTTAGCGTTACAGTCAAATTGTCTTTGCTGTATTCACCTTGGAAGATCCAACCGAAACTTTCAAATGAGTTTGTCAGAGCCACGAGATCCGCAATAACCGCGTCAACGTCACGGGCTTTATCGTTGTCGGCTGCCAGAGATACATCGGCCACAATAACAACACCCTTCCACCGGTCCTGAGAGAAGTTCACTTTGAACGCGTTCCCAATATTCCAGACTTTTGAAATATTCGCTCTGAATCGATATCCGTTATTTTCATCAGCCACTGAATCGGGATGATAAAATGTTACTGCGTTCTGAAGTTTTACAACTCCGTCTTCGTAGATAGTAGGAGCTGAACCGAATTTAACGGCGGCGTCTCTACTGTCATAATCATCTGTCCATCTGTCGGCTGTTGAACCGGGTAGAACATCAACAAGAATCTGTCCAACTGTATCACTGACACCTGATCCTGAATCTGAAGCGCCGAGAGTTTCAACGATTGCCAGATATTCAGCGGCTATTTCTGCCGGATGGTTTGGAGAACCGGGAACACTGACCGCTCCGTTTGTTCTGTCTGTTTTTCTTGCATCGGCAAGGGCTTTGATTGCTGTGAATCCACCTGATCCGGCTGTAACATCTCCGATAGCACTCTGAAAAGGTCTGAATACGAGATTGTCGTATAATCCTGTTTGAGTGTTTCCGATTCCGTTATATACAGAAAGTTTATCTAGGTTTGCAGCGATTCCTGAGTAAGCATGAGCCAAACCTGTGAACCATTCCTGATTTAAGTTTGTTCCGGTCAGTGCGTCGTCAATATCAGGGTCTGTTGCTCCACCTGTCAAATCTGTTAATGCCAGAGATACACCGGCGGGAGTTTCTTCACCGAATCCGAGATTAGATTCAATTGTAATGAAGTTTCCGTAAGTACCTTTTGCCTTACAAGTAACAGTAACTGTTCCGGCGGCGTTTGATGCTGTTACCGCGAGGTTAATATCAGAGTTTATTGCTGATTCAATTGCGTCACCGATTACCGTTGCGCTGTCTGCGCTTGCCACAGGTACAGTTACAAGTTCACCGGAAATATAAATATAAAGTGTTCCAGCTTCTGTTGCCGGTCCTGTTACAACTATCGAACCGGCGGCTGCTACTGCTCCGCCTGC
>DNTK01000597.1 GCA_003508755.1 Bacteroidales bacterium
TTCAATATCAACTTTTTCTTTTGAGAAATGTAACTCGCTAACATCTCTAAAGTAAGCAAATAATAACCTGTCGTGAATATTGAATGTTATCTCGATGTGTTTTGACTGCCCGTCTTTGCAACGGATAAGAAAGGTATCTGGGGTGTGAGTCTTTTGAGTTCTATAATTGCTTTTTTTGGTTTCTTCCCATATGTTTAACCATTGAGCATTATGCACTTCATCAGGGAATGCAAGCTTTCCCCAGTCTTTAAGGGTGGGGATTTCTTTCAGTTTATAACCAAACAGTTCTGTAAAATTTTTATTTATATAATGTATTTTGCCTTCAAAATCAGCAATTCCTATTGCTATTGGCAAATTATCAAGAATAGATGTGTCCAGGGGCTTCTGCATCTAAGGGGTTTGTTGGATTTCGCTATCATAAGTTAGCGAATTTTTATCGTTGATGCAACACACTATTTTCATGAAATAAGAAAAGAGACGTGAAGCTACCGCACCTCTTTTCTGTTATTTGTTCCTTTTAATCCATTCCCTTGCATTTACAAAAGCTTCAATCCAGGGAGAGAGTATTTCCTGCTTCCTGTTTTCGGGATAAAAAGCCCAGTTCCATGGAAAAACTGCACGTTCTATATGGGGCATCATTGCGAGATGGCGCCCATCTTTTGAACTCAATGCAGCTGCATCATAATGTGAACCATTTGGATTACCAGGGTACTCGGTATAGCTGTATTGCATAGCAATGTTATAGTTTTTAACTGGCAGGTGGAGGTTAAACTTGCCTTCTCCGTGGGCCACCCAAATACCCAACTTTGTTCCTGCAAGTGACTTGAGCATGACTGAGTTGTTTTGTGGTATATCCACAGAAATAAAAGCCGATTCGAATTTATGCGAGTCGTTGTGCGTCATGAAGGGCTTTTCTTTTAAATCAGGCGCTACAAGATTCAGCTCCATCATAAGCTGACATCCGTTGCAAACCCCCAAACTAAGGGTATCCTTGCGGGCGTAAAAGTTGTCGAGGGCTTCTTTTGCTTTAGGGTTATAAAGGAAAGCTCCAGCCCAACCTTTCGCACTGCCTAATACATCAGAATTAGAAAAGCCACCTACAAACACAATCATGTTTACATCTTCGAGTGTTTCCCTGCCTGCAATTAAGTCGGTCATATGCACATCCTTCACATCCATTCCGGAGAGATAAAGTGCATAGGCCATTTCACGATCGCCGTTTACACCTTTTTCGCGAATAATAGCTGCTTTAATCCCCGAAGGTTCTCTTCGCATTAAATTAATTCCGAACTCTTCGGGTGTTCCTTTAGTATCGGCAGGAAAATGAAAATCCAGTTCCTGTTTAGCGTAAAACTTAAACCGTTCTTGTGCCAGGCTGGCTTTGGTCTGTTTGCTGTCAAGGAGGAAGGAAGTATGGTACCAGATGTCCCGTAACTTATTTATATCCAGGTTTAATTCCGATGTGCCATTTGCAATGGTAAAGCTGCGGTTATTATTTACGGTGCCTATTTGCTCTGCCCGAACACCCTTGTCATGTAAGATATCAAGCACTTCAAAGGCATTTTCAACCTGAAGAATAAGTGCAGGCCGTTCACTGAAAAGCACCCGTATCAAATCAACTTCGCCCAATACCGAAAGATCGCTATTGATACCGACATCGTTGCGTCCGAATGTGCTCTCAAGAAGTGCTGTAATTAAACCACCAGAGGAAACATCATGACCAGCTAATATCTTCTTTGCAGAAATTAATTGCTGAATACTTTCGAAGGTATTCAGAAAATAAGAAGCATCCGATATTTGAGGTGTTTTGATACCAAGATGATTTCTAACTTGTGCAAAACTGCTTCCACCTAATTCAAACTCATCATCGGACATACTCACATAGATTATGGAGCTGTTATTCACAGGTTTTAGGACTGGTTCGATGGTTTTACGTATATCTGAAACCTCTGCCGCAGCAGAAATAATAACGGTTCCGGGAGCATATACTACATCTCCTTTGGGGTATTTCTGCGTCATCGATAAGGAATCCTTTCCAGTAGGAATATTAATTCCTAATTCAATGGCAAACTTACTTGCCGCTTCAACAGCCTGGTATAAGCGTGCATCTTCCCCTTCGTTTTTACAGGGCCACATCCAGTTGGCACTGAGCGAAACAGATTTAATGCCATCACTCAATGGTGCCCAAATAATGTTTGTCAGTGCTTCGGCAATAGAAAGCACTGAGCCTGCTGTCGGATCAACCAATGCAGAAACAGGAGCATGACCAATAGCGGTTGCAATACCTTTATAACCCGTAAAATCGAGTGCTGATATCCCTAAGTTATTCAGAGGCAACTGCACACGGCCAGCAGTTTGTTGTTTTGCCACCCTTCCAGTTACCGAACGGTCTACTTTATTGGTTAACCAATCTTTACAGGCTACTGCTTCAAGCTGCAGCACTTGTTCAATGTAATCCTGAATTTTATCGGCAGAATAAGATACAGCATGAAATTGCTCATTGAGCACCTTGTCTCTCAGAATGGTTTTGGGTGGATTTCCAAACATATCGGAAAGCTGAAGATCGATAGGCTTTTTCCCCTCCTTATCGACAAAGCTAAACTGATGGTCTCCGGTAGCTTCGCCTATTACATACATTGGAGCACGCTCACGCTCAGCTATCCGCTTAAAAGCATCGATGTGTTTTTCCTTCATTACTAACCCCATTCGCTCCTGCGATTCGTTACCGGCAATTTCTTTCGCCGACAGGGTAGGGTCGCCGATAGGTAGGTTTTCAATCTTAATTTCTCCACCTGTTTCTTCTACCAGTTCCGAAAGGCAATTCAGATGTCCTCCGGCGCCATGATCGTGAATAGAAACGATGGTATTATTGCCCGATTCCGACATGGCACGAATGGCATTTGTTACCCGTTTTTGCATTTCGGGATTTGATCGCTGCACTGCATTGAGTTCGATGGCATTTTCGAATTCTCCGGTAGCTACCGATGATACTGCACCTCCGCCCATACCGATACGGTAATTATCTCCGCCCAAAAGCACTATTTTATCGCCCTTTTCAGGGGTATCCTTTTCTGTATCTTCTTTTTTACCATAACCAATTCCTCCGGCAAGCATGATGACTTTGTCAAAACCAAACTGTTTTTTGTTTTCGACATGCTCAAAGGTTAGCACACTTCCGCAAATAAGGGGCTGCCCGAATTTATTGCCGAAGTCGCTCGCACCATTCGATGCTTTTATGAGTATTTGCGAAGGTGTTTGATACAGCCATTTTCTTTCTTTCATGGCCTTTTCCCATTCTCTGTCTTCTTCAAGTCTCGAGTAAGAGGTCATGTAAACAGCTGTTCCTGCCAGTTGTACTGCGGCCTTTCCCCCGGCTACCC
>DNTK01000269.1 GCA_003508755.1 Bacteroidales bacterium
TTTTTAATAGCATCCTTTTTACCGCCACTATGATTTCTGTAATTGAGTCCTTTAGCACCTCGCTCGAAGGAAATGTAGATGTACTATGGTGGGCGCTTTCGCTTGGTGCATGCTTTGGTGGTAATGGTACCCTGATTGGTGCTGCAGCAAATATCATCGTTGCAGGCTTTTCACAGAAAACCGACTATCCACTAAAGTTTGTAGAATACATGAAAGTTGGTATTCCTGTTATGTTTATCTCAACTGTATGCGTTTCGATTTATCTTTATCTGCGCTTTTATTTATTATTATAAACACGTTTCATGAACACATTTAACCGCGTTATAAGTCTCGGTGAACATACTTTCCTTTTCCGACCTTTTCAGCCCCATGATGCGGATAATCTTCTTGGATACCTGAATAACCTTAGCCAGGAAAGCAGGGAACGTTTTGGCCCACACCCTTATAACACGGATAGCTTGTTAGACCTATCTCATTCAGATGACTATCAACTTCTATTGGCCATTGATATCAACACAACCTACATTGCAGCATATACTGTGGTAAAGTTAGGATGGCTCGATTTCGAAAAAAAGCGTTACCAATCCTATAAAAAGACAGAGAAACCAGGCGACTGCACCCTTGCGCCCTCTGTAGCCGATTACTGGCAAAGCAAAGGTCTTGGGTCCAGATTTTTAAGCTACACACTCGATTTTCTAAAGGCTAAACACCACATCAAACGGATTTTTCTTTGGGGAGGTGTACAAATCGATAATGTAAAAGCAATCGGGTTTTATAAGAAAAATAATTTCAAAGATATTGGCCAATTCGAACACAATGGTCGAAACATTGATATGATCTTGACAATTTCTTCTTAACAAGCTAATAAAAGTGAAGTTTGACTGTTTTTTATAAACTATTTTTTCTTAAATTAAACTTTAGCTTTTTTTAGTAATTCTTTCAATTATTAACGCCCGGAAAAGTCTGGGTAAATCGTTTATTCCATGGTACTACATTTCAACATCCATTACCACACGCACCCAGGACAGCAGATTTACATTTGTGGATCGACAGGAACACTAGGGAACTGGGACCCGGACAAAGCAGTAAAACTTGACTATTCCTTCGATGGAAACTGGTCAACCCAGCTTAATATAAGTGGCGAATTAGGAATTCTTGCCTACAAATATTTTTTAAGAGACGATTATGGAAACACCATTTGGGAGGAGGGACCTGACAGAGAAATAAACCTTGCTGGCCAAACCAAGCCATTTATTTTCGCGCAGGAAACATGGAGATCACCTTCGAACGATCAAAAGGTAATGTTTACATCGGCCTTTACCGAGGTAGTTATGAAACCCACTCCTGAGGCAAGTAGCATTGCTTATTCCAAAGCACAAAAAACCATTCAGTTTAAAATTCAGGTTCCACGCATTGGTGATAACCACCGTATTTGTGTGCTCGGTAACAGCGCGAAACTGGGTAATTGGGATATTACCAAACCTTTTCTTTTGGGATATGGCGAGAAGTTTCCTCTATGGACCGGAAGTGTGAGCACGGCAGGAATGAAATTGCCCATACGGTATAAATATGGAATATATGATTTATCAAAAAAGAAAGTTGTAACCATAGAAGAAGGCTTCGACAGGGAAATCAATGTGTTACCGAAAAAGGAAAAAGAATTTGTTTTTATAAAATCTGACGAGGGTTTTCGTTACCCCGTGGGCAATTGGAAAGCTGCAGGTGTTGCAGTACCGGTATTCTCGCTGCGCGGCGAGGATAGTTTTGGAGTTGGCGAATTTAACGACCTCTTTGGTTTTATCGACTGGACAAAATCGGTGGGTATGAAAATGATCCAGCTACTTCCTATTAATGAGACCATTGCTACACATAGCTGGCTTGACTCTTATCCGTACAAGTCAATCTCAGTAGTGGCCCTTCATCCGCTTTATCTAAACCTCGAAAAAGTTGGGATAGTGAAGGATAAAAAGATCATGGACGAATACAAGAGACACAAAGAGCGCCTGAACAAAGAAGAAACTGTTAATTACCCGGAGGTAATGGAGCTAAAATCGAAATACTATAAGTATGTATTTGACCAAGTGAAGAAAACCTTCTTTAAAGATCCTGAGTACCTCGAGTTCTTTGAAAACAACAAAGAATGGCTGGTATCCTATGCAGCTTTTGCTTACCTGAGGGATAAAATGGGAACGGCCGATTTTAGAAAATGGACAGAGAACAGCATTTATAACGCAAAAGAAATTGAAGATTTATGCTCCCCGAACTCAAAAGCCTGGGATGATATTTCGATTCATTACTTCTTACAGTTCCACCTCGATAAGCAACTCAAGGAAGTTATCGAATATGCACACGAGAAACGTATTGTAATGAAAGGCGACATTCCGATTGGCATTAGCCCCAACAGTGTTGAAGCATGGGCTGAACCTCATTTATTTAACCTGAATGCGCAAGCAGGAGCTCCGCCGGATGATTTTTCGGTGAAAGGACAAAACTGGGGATTTCCTACCTATAATTGGGATGCTATGAAACGGGATGGCTATGCCTGGTGGAAAAAGCGCTTAACAAAAATGAGTGATTATTTCGATGCCTATCGCATCGACCATATTCTTGGCTTCTTTAGAATTTGGGAAATACCCTTACATGCGGTCGAAGGATTGTTGGGTTACTTTAATCCTGCTTTACCAATGAGTGCAGAGGAAATATCGGGCTATGGTATACATTTCGATTATGACCGTATGGTATTGCCTTACATCAGGAATCATGTTGTTGAAAAGATTTTTGGGAAGTATGCTCAAGAGGTAATCGACAAATACCTTGAAAGTACCGGCTATGGAGCCTATAAAATGAAAGATACTTTTAGCACACAACTCAAGGTGAATCAGCATTTCCTGAAAGGGATAGAAGAAGAGGATTTAAATGACAAGGATCGCCATATACGAGACGGCTTATTTGAACTCATCAGCAATGTGTTGTTCATTCAAACCGGCGAAAATCAATGGCATCCGCGTATTGCCTTCCATTTTACAACTTCCTATGCCGATTTGGATGATCATACCAAAAACCAACTCAGCGAAATCTACACACATTACTTCTACAAGCGTCATGACGATTTCTGGTATCACCAGGGCATGGAAAAACTACCGGCGATAATCTCTGCCAGTAATATGCTTGTTTGTGGTGAAGATCTTGGTATGGTTCCCGATTGTGTTCCGCCGGTGATGAATCAGATGGCTATCTTAAGCCTCGAAATTCAGCGTATGTCTAAAAACCCGAAAAAGAAATATGCACATCCGGCTGATGCTCCTTACCTATCGGTTTGTACCACTTCAACGCACGACATGGCAACTATCCGCGGTTGGTGGGAAGAAGACAGGGAAGCCATACAGAAATTTTACAACAGAGAACTGGGCAATCATGGCGAAGCACCTTTCTTTGCCGAACCCTGGATATGTCAACAAATGATTACCCAGCACATATATTCGCCTGCCATGTGGACAACCTTTCCGGTTCAGGATTTATTAGCCATGGATGGAAAGCTTCGCTGGGAAGACACACATGCTGAAAAAATCAACGAGCCCAGCAATGTGCGGCACAAATGGCGGTTCAGAATGAAACAGACTATCAAAGAATTGCTGAAAGCAGACGACTTTAATCACTTGCTGCAGTCGCTCATTGAGCAGTCCGGAAGGAATACGGACTATTAGCACCTAAAACCAAATTATAAAATATCTGCTTAGAAGCGCTCAACTAGGAGCGCTTTTTTTTATAATGAGTGAGAGTAAGTATATATTTTATGCATTACAAACTCATACCCCCGCCAGCTGAACTTTTTAGCTTATTGATATACATCTTTTATAGGTTTATGCATATGCACATATGATATTAGTAAGGTTAATAACATAATTTGCTCTCTGCTACAGGTTTCGTATTTTTATTTCCTGCAACTATATAATAATTCTATACGTATTATTGTTATATAACCAGATACCTGCACTTTGATTCGAAGAATTATCTATATCGCATTTCTAGTCAACTTATCTATCATCAGTACCTATGCACAGTCGGCAATTCAGGAGCTAACCAAAAGCCTTATCGACACAAACAACAGTAAGTATGAACAAGCCTTCGGGATTTACACATGGTTAACAAATAATATAAAACTCGATGTAAAAGCTATAAATAATGGCGAATATAGCAGTGGTTTACCTGAACAGACTTTAAAAAAAGGCAAGGGATTAGCAGAAGACATTGCTACACTCTATGAAGCTATGTGCCGAACAATAGATATCGAAGCTTATACCATTTCGGGTTATAGCAAAAACTATTTTTATAACAAAAATATTCCTTTTCTGAGAAGCAATCACCATTGGACTATTCTTCATATTAACGACGAATGGATACATGTGGATCCATCATGGGGTTCAGGCAGTATAAATGCACGATATACTGGAACTCAAAAGGCACTTTATGCAGTATTTCGCATAGCCTATGCAAAAAAGAAAACTTATTTCACCCAGCAACCCAGCGATGAATTTTTTGATGTACCCATAACCTACCTTGAAGAAAAACAGAAT
>DNTK01000581.1 GCA_003508755.1 Bacteroidales bacterium
GCTTTGTGTTAAAGTATCTTGATATACTTGAGAACCCTGCTTTTTCATATTCCCCGCCAAACTTAATTAGCAACAACCAAAAATGCGGCAGCTGCCACAAAAACATAAAAACAGCAATGTAAATAATAGTTGGATGAAATAGACTCAACCCGGCAGAGGTCCAACCAATCATTGGAGGAATAGCACCTACAACTGCTCCTGGTAAAATAGAAAATGGAGTTCGTGTTTTTAGTGGGGTATATATTACGTTATATAAAATAATGTTTAGTAAACCCAGCACAACTGGAATTATCCCGTTGAAGTATAATAGCATTGAACCGGCAAGTATAAGAACAAGTGCAACGGTTAATGCACTATTTGCACTAATTTCTTTAGCTGGAATGGGTCGTTTGTTTGTACGTTCCATTTGAGCATCGTACTTGCGCTCCTGGTATTGGTTCAGTGCCGATGCCCCTGCCGAAAGAAGATAAACACCAAGAACAGCGCCTCCTAATTCCAATATTGACCTTCCTTGCGCAATAAAATAACCAACTGCAGCCGAAAAAGTCACCAGTACAGATAGCCTGTGCTTGGCAAGTTTTTTATAGATAGACCAGTATTTTTTAACTTTGTTAATCACTTAAAAGCTTTGTAATAAAGGTATTCAAATTATTTCAAATCTTTGAGGTATTCAACAATTTGAGCTATTTCTTCTTCCGAAACTAATTTATCGTACGATTGCATAAGGTTCTTGCCATATCCCTTAACTATTTCTGCATTTGGCTCATAAACAGATTTCTTAATGTAGTCAGCATCAACTAGTATGGTTTTTTCATTTCCTGATTCATCGACAATAATGCGCTCTGTGCCAAAAACTCCGTCGAATGCCGGACCAACCAACTTCACGCCCTCAAGCGAGTGGCAGGCAAGGCATGCATTCTTTTTTAGAACTGCTAATCCGGGATGATCAGGTATATTGCCGGTAGCTTCTAAGTCAGTCAGCCAGGTCTCATATTCTTCCTGCTCAACCACCCGTGCCAGGGTGACCATATCATAATGCAATAGGCCACAGTACTCTGTACACAATATATCGTATTCACCGAGAAAAGTTGGTTCAAACCAGAGGAAGTTATCATAACCGGGCACTACATCCTCTTTAACCCTAAAGGCCGGAATAAATAAGCTATGGTTATAATCTTCGGAAACCAGATTAAGCTTTACAGGTTGATTAATAGGCACCACCAGGGTTTTCGATAGCTTACCATTGCCATAATCAAATTCCCATTCCCAAATGCGGCCAATGGCTGTAATTTCTAATGCATCTTCGGGTACACGGCGCATTTCTCTAAATCCCATCCAGCCATACCAAAACATAATAAGTACGATTATGGTTGGAATAACTGTCCAGATAATTTCGAGTTTTACACTACCTGTAAACTGAGCCGCCTCTTTATTTTTAGATCGGCGATAACGAACTACCGTCCAAATCATAAAAGCGGTTATGGCTACTATAAATATGAGTGCAGTAATAAAAATAAAAGCAAATGCCTTATCAACTCCTTCTGCTAAATTCGATGCTCCGTTGTTAAACATTCTTATCGTGTATGGTTTAAAGCCTGTATTAAACAGACCGTGTAAAAGATTAAAATATTTTATTAGTAGTTTGTATGTTCAATGCATGTTTCATTTACCTCAACAAATAATCTATAAATGTAATTACTATGACCAGGGCAAAAACAATAAAGACACCCGAGACCATCCAAACCGTAAAACGATTTTCAAATTTCAGGTGCATAAAATAGGTAAGCACGGTTACAGCTTTTACCGAAGCAACAATTAGAGCCACTCCTACAGAAAAGGCACCAAAATTTATTTCTGATACAAATACGGTAATAAAGGTGAGTGCCAACAGTGCAATCAGCACAATTGCATGAGAAGTATAGCTCGATATATGCGGTTTTTCTCCGTTCTTCATAGTAATCAGGTTATCAGGTATAATAAAGGGAAAAGGAATATCCAGATAAGGTCAACCAGGTGCCAGTAGAGTGCGCTGTTCTCAAGCAATACATAATGGCCTGAATGCTGCACACCAGCTTTTATTCTGAAGATTGTCACCACAAGCAGAATAGCTCCTATTATCACATGTAAAGCATGCAAACCTGTCATCATGTAGTATAAACCGTAAAAGGTAATCTCGGAACGTTCCAGGTTCAGGTAAACTTCAGAACCTGGCCATAGATGGTGTTCAAATTTATGGGACCACTCAAAGTATTTATTCACCATAAATACCCCTGCTAAAAATATAGTTGCCAAAAGGAGTCTGATTGCAAGCCTTTTATTGTCTTTTTGAAGTGCAGTTATCGACATAGCCACCGTCATGCTGCTCATAAGAAGTACGACTGTATTTATGGTACCAATAAAGATATCTAATTCGGCTGCAGCTTTATGAAAACCTTCCGAATGTGTATTGCGTAGCACAGCATATGCAAGGAACAATCCACCAAATAAGAATAGTTCGGTGAACAAGAAAAGCCACATTCCCATTTTTCCGGTTTCACTATCGATCTGGTGTGTATGTCCTGGTGATGTATTTGTCATGTAATCGGTATTTATTTTTCCGTTTTCTTAAATAAATATGGGGGATTTTGAATAACCGGAATCGTCTCAAAATTTTCATGTGTTGGAGGCGATTCAATCTGCCATTCGAGGGTTACACCTTGGTATGGATTGGATGGAGCAACAACACCTCGCCTGCGGTGATATATTAAATTGCCTATCATGAGTATTAATCCGGTGAATGTTATAAATGCACCAATGCTGGATATTAAGTGTCCATTATGATATTCAGGCAGATAATCGAAATACCTGCGTGGCATTCCCTGAAGTCCCAAAATAAAGAGTGGGAAGTACAAAACATTAAAGCCTACAAACAAAATGCCCCAGGCAATGTATGCCATTTTATCGCTGTACATTCTGCCATAAATTTTGGGGAACCAATAGTGCATGGCTGCAAAAAATGCAAACCCCATTCCACCAAAAATTATATAGTGAAAGTGAGCAACAACAAATGAAGTATCGTGCACATGTACGTTGGTTGCCAGGGCACCAAGGGTTAGACCGGTGAAACCACCAATCAGAAAAAGAAAAATAAAAGAAATTGCGTACAGCAGCGGGGGCCTCATTTGAATTGAGCCACCATACATGGTCGATATCCAGTTAAACACTTTGATTGCACTTGGTACCGCCACAATAAAGGTAAGGAAGGAGAAAAACCAGCGCGACCAATAGCTGATACCTGTTGTAAACATATGATGCCCCCAAACAAAATATCCTACCACCGCAATGGCCAGACTTGAGATGGCTATCGCCCCATAGCCAAACACAGGTTTCTGACTAAAGGTTGGGAATATTTCGGTAACAACTCCCATGGCAGGTAAAATCATGACATATACCGCCGGGTGTGAGTAAATCCAGAAGAGGTGTTGAAATAAAAGAGGATCGCCACCTAATGCAGGATCAAAGAAGCCAATATGCAGCACCCTTTCGGCAATTACCATAAGAAGTGTTATACCAACAATAGGTGTGGCAAGAATCTGGATCCATGCAGTTGCATAAAGCGACCACGGAAAGAGAGGCATTTTAAAAAAGGTCATTCCAGGTGCCCGCAATCGATGTATGGTGACAATAAAGTTTAGTCCGGTAAGAATGGAAGAAAATCCGAGAACAAATGCAGCTGTTAGGGCAAATATTACATTGGTAGAAGAATTAGCCGCATAGGGAACATAAAAGGTCCAGCCAGTATCGGGTGGTCCGTCTCCGGCAAATTGTGACAAGACACCCAGAATGGCCCCTATGATATAAACATACCATGAAAACAGATTGAGTTTCGGAAAAGCAACATCCTTTGCTCCAATCATAATAGGAAGAAAAAAATTGCCAAAGACGGCAGCAATTCCGGGAATTACCACAATAAATATCATAATAACACCGTGCAGTGTAAAAATTCCGTTATATGTTTGTGCGTCCATAATATCCGGACCTGGATTCATTTTTTCAATACGCATTAATACACCTAACACTGCTGCAACAAAAAAGAATACAACAATGGCGTACAAATACATCAGACCGATTTTTTTGTGGTCTGTTGAGGTTAGCCACGACATAATGCCTTTGAACCTACCCTTATGTTCGAGGTAACTTATGTGTGAGTATGTATCTTGTTTACCCATTATTTTCTACTTTAATCGTTTTTCTTCTTCCTCTTATCAAGAGAGATGTTAATATGATTAGTGCTATTACAATTGAAAGAAACCCTACAATTCTTGTTACCTGCAGGGTATATGTTCTTCCCTGTGGATCGTATGCAAAGCAAACTTCAAGAAATTTATTTATCGAGGGTTGTGGCAAACCTTTCTGTGCTTCAATGGCAGCCATCTTAACATCAAAAGGCAGATACGTTAAGCCATATAAATAGCGGGTTATCTTTCCTTCGGGGCTTATCATAATAATAACCGAAGGATGAGCAAAATCTACACCCTGGGGCTTAAATTTGTATCCAACTGCTTTTGTAATGGTCTGAATGTTTTCTTCTGTTCCTGTAAGGTAGTACCAATACTTTTGTTGTTCTTCACCAATTTTCTGAACAAAATTTCGTTTTTTAATATTTGCCTTTTCAGGTGTATCCTTGGTATTAAAACTAATGGTTATTACTTCATAGTCTTTCCCAAGTTCCATATCTACATTATTCACTGCTTCAGACACACCACTTAGCAAGGGACTGCATAATCCCGGGCAATCGAAATATACAAAAGACAGAATGGTGGGTTTATCAATAAGCTCTCTTAGAGATACAGTGTCATTCTGTTCATTAAAAAAGGTTAAATCCAAGGGTAATGTATCACCCAGTTTCTCAACGATTCCAACATCAACCTCATCTTCGGCAGGTGGTTGGGCATAACTGCCCATAGAAAGCAAAATTGCACCAATAAGAAATAGTAGCTTTTTCATAATATATTTTTCTTTTTTATTCTGAATTATTTTTCCTTCCCGATAAAGTATATTTTTCTTAGCTGAAACAAGATAAAAAACAAGGCACTCCAAACTCCTACTACGGTAGCAAAGTAAGCCAATAGCAACCATATTGGTGCTTTTGATACCTTGTTCCATAAAGCCCGTTCTTCGAGCAGACTACCTTTGATCATGGGAGTACCCAGGGCAATAAGGGTATCAGCAGTCACAACCCCAAAAGCTTCCATATCGGTTAGTTTTGCTTCGAGGGTGATATTTCCTTCCTTATCACCCGGCAATTTATCCTTTATTGCAAATAGCACTTTTCCTTCCTTATTCGTTATTTTCGGATCTTCAATTGCATAATCCCCGAACATCCGCTTTACCGATAAATTAACAGATGCACCGGTTATGGGTTCTGTACCCTTTTGGTTGGTACCGATAACCTGCGCTTCAATAACCTTCGAAGGTTCATTGTATGCAAGATAAATAGCTACTTCGCCGTCGTATGCTCCACGCGGAATTTCCTTAGAAACTTCCTGCACATAACTTGTATTAAAGCTTCGGATATACGAAATTACATTCCAGGTTTCCTCAGGAGTAAGTATATTCT
>DNTK01000024.1 GCA_003508755.1 Bacteroidales bacterium
CTCTGATTAACAGTCAGATGCTCTAACCAACTGAGCTACTGATGAATTTAGGCCCCCCAAAAATGGATTGCAATATTAGCGTGTTGGTTTTAAATATGCAATAACAAACGAATTATTTTTATTGGCGCTCCCCCCTAAAACCATATAATTTTCATGGCTGGCTTGGTAAAAAACCATAATATAGTTTAGCTTTGCAATGGTTTTATATACGTCAATAATTCTGAGAAAAACATGTCAAAAAAAGGAAAAGTAGCCCAGGTTATTGGACCCGTTGTAGATGTCAGCTTTGAAGACCTTTCAGATATTCCAAAAATTTACGATGCTCTAGAAGTAACCCGACCTGATGGTCAGGTAGTAGTATTGGAATGTCAGCAGCATTTAGGTGAGGATCGGGTGCGAACTGTTGCTATGGATAGTACAGAAGGTTTGGTGCGGGGAATGGATGTTGTTGCAACCGGAGGGTCTATTCAAATGCCCGTTGGGGATGATATCAAAGGTCGGCTGTTCAACGTGGTAGGACAGGCTATCGATGGAATTCCGCAACCAAAAGTCGCTGGCAGTTTGCCTATTCACAGGCATCCGCCAAAATATGAAGACCTATCGACAACCTCCGAAGTGCTCTACACCGGAATTAAGGTAATTGACCTGCTGGAACCATATCTGAAAGGTGGAAAAATCGGGCTTTTTGGTGGAGCAGGTGTTGGTAAAACGGTGCTTATTCAGGAGTTGATAAATAACATTGCCAAAGCGCACGGAGGTCTTTCTGTTTTTGCCGGTGTAGGCGAGCGAACCAGAGAAGGAAATGACCTGCTTCGAGAAATGATTGAGTCCGGGTTGGTAAAATACGGCGATGAGTTCTTGAAATCGATGAAAGAAGGCGATTGGGACCTCTCAAAAGTCGATACAGAAGAATTAAAAAAATCGCAGCTATCCATGGTGTTTGGTCAGATGAACGAACCTCCAGGAGCACGTTCAACGGTGGCCCTTTCGGGTTTAACTGTTGCAGAATCGTTCCGTGATGGAGATGAAAAATCTGGTGGAAGAGACATCCTTTTCTTTGTTGATAATATTTTCCGTTTCACCCAGGCAGGCTCTGAGGTATCTGCCCTTTTGGGTCGTATGCCTTCAGCAGTAGGTTATCAGCCAACCCTGGCAACCGAAATGGGAATTATGCAGGAGCGTATTACCTCTACAACAGGGGGCTCCATTACATCGGTACAAGCCATTTATGTGCCTGCCGATGACTTAACCGACCCTGCTCCGGCAACTACTTTCTCTCACTTAGATGCTACTACTGTATTAAATCGTAAAATTGCCGCATTAGGTATTTATCCTGCGGTGGATCCTCTTGACTCCACATCGCGCATATTAACCCCGGATATAGTAGGAAAAGAACACTACGAAACTGCACAAAAAGTAAAAGAGATACTTCAACGGTATAACGAATTGCAGGATATAATTGCCATTCTGGGTATGGACGAGCTTTCGGAACAGGATAAATTGGTAGTGCATCGTGCTCGTCGGGTGCAGCGCTTCTTATCGCAACCTTTCCATGTTGCCGAGCAATTTACCGGTATGGCTGGTAAATTGGTGGCTATCGAAGATACCATAAAAGGTTTTAATATGATTTTGGATGGTAAGGTAGACCAGTACCCCGAAACAGCATTTAGCTTTGTTGGTACCATTGAAGAAGCTATTGAAAAAGGTGAAAAGATGCTGGCGGAGGCTAAAAAATAATAACGATTGCCTGTGAAATTAGAAATATTAACACCGGAAAAAAGCCTCTTTAAAGGAATGGTACGATCCGTGACTGTGCCAGGCAAAAAAGGCGCATTCATGGTATTGAATAACCATGCTCCTATTATATCCACACTTTCCAGAGGAACGATTCTCATTACGACACAAGATTTTGTCGAAGAGGAAATTAGCATTCTGGGAGGAGTTGTTGAGGTAAAGCACAATACAATTATTGTGCTTGTCGATTTAAAATAATTAAAGTGAGTCGGATAAATGAGAAGTGCCTTTTTCCTCATATTGTTTGGTTTAACTATTCATGCTACTTCGCAGGATAAAGTTTCTTTTCATGCCGAAGATGGCCTGAAAATAACTGCCGATTTATACTTGATAGACTTCTCCGAACCTTTCATTTTGTTGTTTCATCAGGCCGAATCGAGTCGGGGCGAATACAATGATATTGCGCCACGTCTAAATAAACTCGGTTATAATTGCCTGGCAGTTGACTTGCGCTCAGGGCAAAAAAGCAATTATGTGAAAAACGAGACGGCCTTGCGTGCCAGCCGACAAAATATTTCCAGCCGCTTTATCGATAGCCAAAAAGACATTGAGGCTGCCATAAACTATGTACTTAAATACAACCAAAAACCTGTAATACTTTTTGGTAGTTCCTACTCTGCTTCCCTGGCTCTGATAATGGCATCCAACAATCCAAGAGTCAGTTCTGTAATTGCATTCAGCCCCGGAGAATATTTCCGCCCTGAGGTAATCGTACAAGAAGAAATATCTGAACTCAACCAGCCTGTATTTATTGCCGCTTCAGAAATTGAATATCCGTATGTTAAGGAGATAACATCGGCCGTGGTGTCCAGTAAAAAAATGCTGTTTAAACCCTCACAAAGTCGAGGAGTGCATGGAGCCAAGGCGCTCTGGGAAACCAATGAGGGAAACAGTGAGTACTGGCTGGTTCTCAGCCAATTTTTTAAAGTCCTGCGGGAGATCTAGATGTAATCTTTCTAATAGTTCTGGCAATCTCACAATTTAAACTTTCTCTTTCTTACTTCAATCTGAAAAACTATCTTCGTTGCTTTAACTTAAGAAAATGTCGGCAGAAACCCGTGTAAAATATCTGATAATCCGTTTTAGTTCCATTGGTGATATTGTTTTAACTACCCCTGTTATAAGAAATTTAAAGCAGCAAGGTGAAAATGCCGAAATACATTACCTCACAAAAAAAGCTTTTGCCCCGGTTCTTAAAG
>DNTK01000508.1 GCA_003508755.1 Bacteroidales bacterium
ATCCTATACCGGAAACGAAAACAACATTTTCCTTTTTTATACCTGTTTCGGGTAATGCTTTTTTTATGGATGATAAAACAGCATGACCACCGCACCCCGGACACCATTTTACCTGGTAGTCGACATTAAAATCCTGGGGTTGGAGTATTGGAGCAGCAGATTCAAAAGCCATATTATATTTCCTCCAAAATTTCTTTAAACTTAGTTTTTAACTCAGAAATCATAAAAGGTAGTCCCTGTACCTTGTTGTATTGTAAATAATCAAACATGGGCAGTTTTGAGCGCAAATAGGTCGCAAATTGTCCTTGATTGAGTTCACACACAATGTGCTTTTTAAAGTTGTGAAACAAATTCTTTGTGTTTCTGGGTAGTGGATTGATATAGTTAAACTGTGTAAGACTTATGCTGTACCCTTCATCCTGGAGCTCCTTAACAGCAGTATATAGCGCACCATAGGTACCGCCCCAGCCAATTACTAACAAATCGGCATTGTTTGCGCCTTTAACCTCCTGGCTTGGAATGAAACCAGCCACACGTTCCACTTTTTCTTCCCGGTTCATGACCATTACTTCGTGATTCACAGGATCATGGGATACTACACCAGTTACATCTTCTTTTTCTAATCCACCGATCCGGTGTCGAAGGCCCTCTTGTCCGGGTATAGCCCATTTGCGGCTTAGTTTTTCCACATCGCGCAAATAGGGCTGATATTCTTTGCTGTTATCTTCCACCATAGGTGGTTCAATCTCAGGAAGTTCTTCTGTTTTTGGTATGGGCCAAAGTTCTGAGCCATTTGCCAGGTATCCATCGGTAAGCAAAATAACCGGAGTCATGTGCTCCATGGCTATTTTAGCAGCTGTGTAGGCATAATTGAAACAATTGGCAGGTGATGAAGCTGCCACTACCACAACGGGACTTTCACCATTGCGTCCGTAGAGGGCTTGTAATAGATCCGACTGCTCTGTTTTAGTGGGCAGTCCGGTTGATGGTCCACCACGCTGCACATTCACAATAACTAATGGTAGTTCCGTTATCACTGCAAGCCCGATTGCTTCTCCTTTAAGGGCAAGTCCGGGACCAGAAGTTGATGTGGCTGCCAGCCTACCGGCAAAAGAAGCACCAATGGCCGAGCAAATACCTGCAATCTCATCTTCGGCCTGAAAGGTGACACAATTTAAATGTTTCATTTTAGAGAGCTCCTGAAGGATCTCGGTAGCAGGTGTAATAGGGTAAGAACCCAGAAATAAATCTCTGCCCGAACGTTCTGCAGCAGCTAAAAGTCCCCAGGCAGTTGCCTGGTTACCGGTAATATTTCTGAATAATCCTTTTCCTTTCGATGCCGGGTTAACCTGGAACTTGGTTGACATTGCTTCAACCGTTTCAGCATAATTGTACCCGGTATTCAGAACCGCTATGTTTGGGTCGATAAGGTCGGGTTTATTCTTAAATTTCTCTTTAATAAATGACTCTCCAATTTTTAAATCGCGATTAAACAGCCAGTAAAGGATTCCTGCAACAAACTGGTTCCTCATTTTATCAGCGGTACGTGCATCGATCCCATAGTCATTCACTGTTGAGCGTGTAATGGTCGAAATCGGAGCTTTCACTACATTGTAGCCCTCCAGTATGCCTTCTTCAAAAGGATCTTCCTCGTATCCGGCTTTTTTATAGTGTTTCGTATCAAAGTTATCTACATCAATAATGATGGTAGCACCCGGTTTAATCCAACGCATGTTGCTTTTTAATGCGGCAGGATTCATCGCCACCAGAACATCGGCTAAATCGCCTGGAGTTTGGACCTCTTTATGCCCAATATGCACCTGAAAACCCGAAACACCGGCAATGGTTCCCTGCGGGGCGCGTATTTCTGAAGGATAATCGGGGAAGGTGGAAAGATCGTTGCCAACAAAGGCCGATGAGTCGGAAAACTGGCTACCAGATAATTGCATTCCGTCTCCAGAGTCGCCGGCAAACTTTACCACGACTTCTTCTAGTTCAATTACTTGCTTGTTCTTTGCCATTATGCATGGTTATTTAATCTACATATACCATTAAAGCTCAATAATTCATTAAGACAATGTTAGAAAATCTTTAATGAAAAATGAATGAGATATGCTTGAAAGTATCGACAGAATGATCAAAATCATCTATTTCTTAGCCATAGAGCAATAATTATTTGTTAAAGTTGTTTATTCCATCTTCTAGAAATGTAATAAACTCTTCGGTATTTAGGTTATATGTGAAATAAGGGTCCGTTGTAATTACATTGCCTTGTGTGTCTAATGCGGCATATAGCGGGAGTGCATTTGACTGAAATTTGGTGATTTCAAAATCGACATTGCGCTTCCCCATAGTTTTCTTTACTTTACCATCTACCGAGGATGTTACCCATTCATTTTCAGGAAGGGGTGTGCGGTCGTCTGTGTATAAAACAATAAGAATATAATTATCGTTAATGAGATTCATAACGCGTGGATCCGACCATACTTCAGCATACATTTTTTTACAGTTCTTGCATGAATGCCCCACGAAATCCAACAATACCGGTTTATTTTGTTCCCTGGCACAGGCCATACCTTCTTCATAGTCGAAATATCCATTGAGGCCGGCAGGGATATGTAGTTTTTCATTGTCTGAATATCTTGGATTTTCGTCACAAAGCTCAGCGGGAATAAAGGTTGCTGCAGAAGAGGCAGCTGCATTTGTGCCTGAATTCAGGATAAATCCTGAGGTTTCTTGAGGAGGCAGAAATGGGGAAATAGCTTTTAGTGGGCTTCCGAATAAACCTGGAAATAAATACACAGCTACTGCGAAACTTAAAATAGCCAGGATCAGCCTTGGAACACTCACATATGACACATCGCTATCGTGTGAAAATTTAATTTTCCCGAGCAGGTAGAAGCCCAGTAGTGTAAATATCACGATATCAAGTGAAAGTACTAAATCACGGGTAATAAATTTTAGTCCCAAATTGCTTAAGAACATGAGTGCGAAGGCCAATAGAATAAATGCAAAGAAAACTTTTACTGCGTTTAACCACCCTCCTGATTTAGGCATTTTACTGACAACCCCCGGGAATATGGCCAACAGGGTAAAGGGAAGAGCAAATGCTAGTGAAAATCCAAACATACCCACAACCGGTTCTAAAACCTGTCCTTGTGCGGCTTTAATTAACAATGAGGCCACGATTGGACCTGTGCATGAAAAACTCAAGATTGCCATGCCAAGAGCCATAAAAAATGCTCCGATAAATCCTCCCTTGTCAGCTTTTTGATCTACTTTATTTGCTAATCCGCTGGGAAGAGTTATTTCAAATACACCGAAAAAGGAAACTGCCAGGGCAATAAAAATCACGAAGAATAATAGATTTGGAATCCAATGCGTGCTAACAGAATTTACAGCATTCGGATCTTTAAAAATTGCCACAAGCACACCAATGGATGTGTAGATAAGTACAAGTGAAATTCCAAATACCAATGCTTCGGTAATACCTTTTCCTTTCGATTTTTCATCGCGCATGAAAAAGGAAACGGTTAAAGGTATCATGGGGTAAACACATGGTGTTAGTAATGCTCCAAGTCCTGCCAGCAGTGCGATTAAGAATGTAGCCAATAACCCTTTTTTATCGGAGCTGCCTGCATCTTTAGCACTAGCAGTTATTTCCTCTACAGAGGGTGCATCTGTACCTTCTTCTGTAATAACCTGTTCATTTTCGGCACCGCCTAATTCTATTTGCTGTGTGCCAAAAAAGGGTGTAGCTTCCTCTTTCTTTGGTAATCCTGATTCACTGGATGCCACAGCACCCTCCGGTGAAAATTCGAAATCAATTTCGGATGGTGGAAGGCAGCGTGAATCATCGCAAGCCATAAATTCTATGTACCCTTTAATATGAGGTTTTTCTCCTGTAGTTTTAATCTGTTGGGTAAATTCCACAGTGCCATCAAACAATTCCAGGTCCATTTCGAAGGTTTTATCGTACTTTACCTCTGGATCTATTGAGGATGAAATAGTACCATCGAGTTGCGCATTGCTTAGTTTTTCGAAAATAAACGATGTTGCAATGGGACCATTGTCGGGTATGTTTAAACCATACAGGTGCCATCCTGCATCGATAGTTGCTGTAAAGCGAACCACGTATGTGTCTTCTCCTGTTTTCTTTATTTCATTTTTCCATTTTACAGGTTCTACCACATCGGCAAATGCACTTGTTGTAACAGCAAACAAAACCAATGCAGTTAGAATAAATGTTAACTTTCTCATATTATACTATTTATGCGTTATTTCTTCATTTCTGATTATGGGAAATTTTAAAAGTATGAAAATATATAGATATATTAATATGACGTGCTAAATATTTGTTAAAATGTGTTAACCGGTCACTCAATTTAATATTTAATCCATGCATTTTTCGATTCAATTTAAGAGTCACCTGGCATCTGCCACAATCAGCCTGACTGTTTCTAAAAACTTAATTTTCAGTAGTCTTAAAAAATCGTATTTAACTTGAAGTATTCTGAAGATTCATTTTATTACATCTCAGTTAGTCGGAACATTTAATCAACCCTTACAAATATTAAAAAATAAAAGGATACAAACCATTGGAAAAGATAACAAAAAAGCTGCCATTAAAACAATGACAGCTCTGTGTAAATTAGTAAATATTTTTAGTGTTCTATGTATAAAG
>DNTK01000160.1 GCA_003508755.1 Bacteroidales bacterium
CGGCACATTCACGACAAAAAGTACATTTATCCTTATCTATATTGGGTATTAATTGAAAAATTTCTTCTTGTTTTTCCTTATACGCACCCTCAAAGAATATCAGGTCATTTGGTTCTTCCACATCACAATCGACCAATTCTATTCTGTTAGCAAAAACTTTATTAAGCATGCTATATAAGTTTACAGCAATAGTTGTCTTTCCTGTACCTCCTTTTCCACTTGCTATTGCAATTTTGTATGGCATGTCAATTTCAATTTAGCTTGGTTACTATTAAGTCGTTCTTATTACAGCTCAACATTTCTGCCATTGGTTTGCATTTTGCCATAAGCAGAAAAAAGGTGTTTGGATGATTCTCGTTCATTAATCCCTCAAAATTTCCCTGACCTTTTGAGATGATTGCATCTGCATTATGATAAACTTGTAAAAACTCTTCGGAACAGAACTCTAATAAGGTTGAAGGAGCATCAAAACCATTATCTATTACTTTACATAGCTTGTCGATACCTGTTTGTTTAGCATCATCAAGTGTAATGTCGTTAATGACAGGCGCACCCCTTGTTACAAAAGTTATATTGGGATGCTGAATAGTTTCGAGCAACAAGCGATCGAAAAATATCTCCCCGGCATTGTCTCCCAGGTATAGAATATTTTTCGCTTGCTGAATAGCTTTCTCTAACTCCTTAGATTTATCGATGCTCAGTGATGCATTTAACAGACTTTTTATTTGTTCTTTAAAATCACCCTTAACACTGTGCGCTCCATAATCGATTATATTACCTGCTACAGCAAGCTTTACTGTCGTATGAAATGGATTTTTGTTATTATCAAGGTAGTTTCGCCAATATCTATAATCGGCTAATAACAATTTATTGGCACTTAGTTTCTCACTGGCATATAAATCTTTGGCATTCAATTTTTGCTTGGCTAATCGGTGTATGTCAGTTGCCAATTTGGGATTAACCATATTGCGGTTATTACCTAATATTTTATGCACTGAGAAGATAAAATCCTCAGCAACACTGTTAGAAGGTTTAAACTTATTAAGCAGGTTTTGCACCGTTTTTATATGACAGAAGTAGCACTCTGGTCTCATTCAACAACTCTATTAATGTCCGCCACATTCGTGGTTAGCTCCATGATTGCAATAATTGGCCGTAAAGGTTAGTTTTCCTTTTAGGTGTCCTTCTATCAGTTCAACCGCACTTAAATGAGGAGCACCGACAAAAGCGTTTACACCATTCTGATTAAAGAGGTTTATAGCTTTTTGCCCCATACCTCCGGCAATAATATCTGTTACACCTTTTTCACCAAGCCATCGAGGCAACAGACCAGGTTCGTGAGGAGGAGGTACCACTTTTTCTTCTGAAATAATCTTATCCCCTTCGGTATTAACCAAGGCGAAAAACTTACAATGCCCAAAATGGGCATCTAATATTCCTGCTTCGTTAACAGGGACTGCGATTTTTTTTGTCATAGTATTTAAATTTTTCTTATGATATATATGATTAATATGCCTGTGAAAATCAGGCTTATTTGTACTAATGAATCTTTGAGATTTGTTTTTCTATGCATTTGCGGTACAAGATCAGCCAGGGCTATATAAATGAAACTTGCTGCTGAAAATGCCAATACATAAGGAGTTAACTTGTTTGCAGCCTCAAGAGTAAAATAAGCCAGCAAACCTCCAAAGTATGTTGTAATCCCTGATAAAAGATTGAATACTAGTGCTTTTTTCTTGGAATACCCGTTGCTAATCAGCACCCCAAAATCGGCTAATTCTTGCGGTATCTCGTGAGCAAAGACTGTAAGGGTTACTAATATCCCAAATTTATAGGATGTAAAAAAAGCTGCAACTATAATTACTCCATCAATAAAATTATGGAGTGCATCGCCAATTAAAATCAAAGGAGCAGTAGCACTTTTATGTCGCTCACAGTTTTTATTTTCACATGCACGCCACAAAATCAGTTTTTCGAGCAAAAAGAACACTATAATTCCGGTTAATGTAAAACCTAAGATAATTTCTGTATTTTCTGCTGCTTTAATGGCTTTAGGCAGCATACCAAGGAAGGCAGCTCCTAACAATGTTCCTCCTGCTAATGTGAGCAAATGAGACGACACTTTTTCTAACTTCTTGTCTTCAAAAAATAGCAATCCACCAGCGAGAAATATACTTCCTACACTTCCAATGGTCAATGAAATAATAATATATAGAATAAGCATTTCAGCACTTTTAGTTAGAACTAAATAATCGCATGCCTAATTTGGCATACGATTATTTACATTGCACTTTAAGCTACTTGGAATTAAGTGTTACCTCTTCCTTTCCTTCTGCCTAAGCCTCGGCCTGCTTCTCTGCTCAATCCAAATCCTTTTCCAACTCCACGACCAAGTCTTCTTCCTTTACCACTTCGGGTTTCATTAGCATCAAGTTGTTCACTAGAATCCTCTTTGGGGGGATTACATTTACCCAATTTACGGCCTGTTTGAGAACCTTGTCCCTTCGGGCCTGTTCTGTCAAATCCTGGCATAATTTTAATGTTTAAGTTTTCTAATAATGCTTTCAATAGTCAGGTCATCATCTTGTAAGATAACCATCTGAATGTCAAACTTTTCTAAAAGGTCTTTTGCTTTTGGACCGAAGTCACCCGAAATTACCTTCTCAACTTTTAGTTCTACTGCTTTTTCAGCAGCCTTTGTTCCTGCACCATTACTAGAGTGAACATTTGAATTTTCTATAAATTCAGTTTCTCCAGTTTGGTCATCATAAAGACAAAACCACGCAGCCCTTCCAAATCGCTTATCAAAAGCAGCAGTAATTTTGTTTTCAGATGAGGTTATAATTGTTTTCATATATCATTTTTTAAAAAATTTATATCAGTAGAGGAACATATTGCACAACAGTGCCTCTTTTGTGTTTTTGGAATAGTAAAACGTGCATGACATTTTTGGCACACGTACCAATTTTTGTCAAGTAATGCATTGCCATATGCTGTTCTAATTTCTTTAACTTCGACCATTGCTTTGGCAACTTTTCTTCGCGCACTTTCGTGGATTCTGGCAAAAGTTGGTCGGGATATACCCATTAGTTTTGCAGCAGTTTCGTGGTTCAATAAATCATAATCCGCCAACTTTATGGCTTCATATTCTTCATAGAGCAATTCGATATACTCTGAATCTGTTTTATTGGTTCCATGCGGCTTAAAGGTTTTAAAGCCTGGTGGAGCAACTACTTTTCTAAGTCTTCTACGTCTTGGCATACAAATAGATACACATTATTATGAGAATATTCTCATTACAAATATAATGAGATATATCTCAATAAAAAAATATTTATGCTTTTTATTCAGAAGTAAAACAGATTACACGGAAGGTGTAAGGGATTTTTGTTTATTTGACTGAACCAATGCCAAAGCTTTGGAAAAAAAAATATCATGCTTGTCATCCCGAAGTAATTCCTTCAGAAAAACAACATACTCCTGTGGTCACGAATTTTTTAACAGCACAATAACTGACGGTTTAGACTCCAACCCAAACCACTTATTATCGTCTGCTTTAAAGTATCGGTAAAATGTACCGTATAAATATTTACTTATAATCAATATAAATAAGTGTGTTTATAATTGATCTGTTAGACTTTTTTTAGAAATTTGGGCCCCAGCAATAAACATGGAAAATAGTTCATGTAGCTTTAGACCGACAAAATCGAAATAAATATATAATAATGGATCTATTTAAAATTCTTGATGAAAAGAATATTGAGCTTTCTGAGAATATTCGCAAGGTATTAACAGAATGCAAAAGCCTTACCGTCTTTGATACAACTCATGATTTGGCCATTGCTTCAACAAACGGAGAAAGGGAATATGAAGTTAAATATGATATTCCCGGAAAAGGAGAGTATACTGAAGCAATTGTTCAGCGTGTAAAGAACGGTATTTCTGCTAATTACACAGAGGCTTATATGCGCCGAAGAGACCCTGGAACCATGTCCATTGCAGATGATAAACCCACCGATAAAAAGCGTTTTAATGAAAAATATGGCTTTGAATTTTCAAGCATTCAGGCCGAAACCTTCGATTGGCTGAAAGAACAAGACCTGGCTGTTTTCTTCTATTTTGCAGGAAGGGTTAATATTGGATCGTTGGGAATCGCTATTTGCCCCGCTAATGCAGCATTTTTTGCCATGGGACTGTCTATGCTGCAGGAAATTGTACCTGTTAAGGAGTTAAAGCAAGAAGCAGAAATTAAATCAGTAATTTATGTTGCACCTACCTTCAGACATACTCACTTTAAAGGCAAGCAGGTAGTTGTTCATAACAGAACACAAAAAGTTCACGAACTGTATGCCTATAATTTATACCCGGGACCAAGTGCTAAAAAAGGATTATATGGGGTATTGTTAACACAGGGTGAAACAGAAGAGTGGTTAACTGCCCATTGTTCTGCTGTGCAATCAATAAGTCCATACGATAATATAACCACCTTTATGCACGAAGGTGCCAGTGGAGGCGGTAAAAGTGAGCTGCATCAGCATATTGTACGCGAATCGGACGGACGCGTTAAGCTTGGAACAAACACCATAACCGGTGAGGAGCGTTTCATCACCATACCAAGATTTTGTAATTTTAAACCGGTTGCAGACGACATGGCTTTTTGTCATCCCTCGCTACAACGCCAGGATGGTAAATTACAAATAATCGATGCTGAAAATGCATGGTTTGTTCGAGTTGACAGTGTAAACCAATATGGTGATGACCCATTTCTTGAGAAAACAACAATAAACCCCAGTGAACCATTACTATTCTTAAATATCGAAACACAACCAGAATCAACAGCACTTATCTGGGATCATATAGAGGATGAACCAGGCGTAAGATGTCCAAATCCGCGTGTTATATTACCAAGACGTGCCATAAAAGAAGCCGTTGATAAACCCGTTGGTGTAGATATCAGAAGTTTCGGTTTAAGAAACCCGGTTTGTACAAAAGAAAATCCTACCTATGGTATTGTGGGTCTGTTTCATGTGCTTCCACCAGCATTAGCATGGTTATGGCGATTGGTTGCTCCACGTGGTCATAAAAATCCAAGTATCGTAGGAACCGGCGCAATGGAAAGTGAAGGGGTAGGTTCGTACTGGCCATTTGCAACCGGTAAAAAAACGATTCATGCTAATATGCTGCTCAAGCAAATAATTGAAACGCCAAGAACAACCTTTACACTAGTTCCTAACCAGAATATTGGAGCATGGAAAGTGGCTTTCAAACCTCAGCTCCTTATGCGTGAGTACCTTACAAGAAGAGGTGCTGCAAAATTAAGAACCGATCAGTATCAACCAGCGCGTTGTTCACTATTAGGTTATGAATTAAATTACATGACTATTGAGGGTTCTAAAATTCCATCTCGCTTCTTGAAAGTATACAACCAACAAGAAGTTGGTACAGAAGGATATGATGCAGGAGCCGAGATCCTGGAGAAATTCTTCAAAGAAGAATTACAGAAGTATTTACAGGATGATTTATTGCATACAGGAAAACGAATTATAGATGCTTGTCTCTCTAATGCAAGTGTGGAAGAATACAATCAGATTATTCCTATGAGTTTCCAGTATGGGTACTCTTTTAACAAGATTGAAGATTTTGAATAAAAATTAATATCACAAAGAAAATGAAAGCCGGGATAGAATATCCTGGCTTTCTTTTTACACCCCACCCCAAAACAATTCTATTCAAAACCTGTTTTTTACTTGTTTGTCCCCTAATTAACTATAAATTAATTCTATGGATTCCATTTCATCAATTACACTTGCCGCATTCAACCTGATTATGTTATTCTTGGGTGGAGTCGTAATTTGTTTGGGTAAAAAAGTTGTTTGGCAGCCTTAACGAATCAATAAATAGTTTCTATTTTTAACTGCAGATAGTTATAAAAACAGAATAAAATGAAAATTCTCTCCTGGAACGTAAACGGATTGCGGGCTGTTGCGAAAAAAGATTTTTTTAAGGATTTTTCATCCT
>DNTK01000568.1 GCA_003508755.1 Bacteroidales bacterium
ATCTTAAAAAATAACTAAAACTCACAAAATCATGAAAAATTTATCATTCTTATTATTAGTAGCGCTGGTGCTTTCAGCATGTAGCGGAATAAAAGTTGTTTCCGACATGGATCCGTCGGTCAATTTTAACGATCACAAAACACTTGAATATTATGGTTGGGTTGAAGAGAGCGACCAGATAATGAACCGTTTTGATAAAGAGCGTATCGAAAATGCCTTTGCTTCTGAATTTAAATCAAGGGGTATTGAGGTAGTAGAGCAAGGACAGGGAGATATTGTTGTTGCCCTTTACATTGTTACCGAAGAGAAAACTCAGAAATCAGCTTCCACAACGCATCATGGTGGTTATGGTGGTTATGGATATGGCGGATACTACGGCTACGGTCCTGGATGGGGTTGGGGTGGAGGACACTCTACAACAACAATTAGCGAATATGCCTACCTGGAAGGTACATTGGTATGCAGTGTGTTCGATAAAGCAACAGAACAGCTCATATGGGAAGGAATCGGAACCAAAACTATTTCAGAGGATCCAAAACGAAGAGAACGTAATATACCTGAAGCTGTGAAGCGCATTATGGCTCAATACCCGGTTAAACCATTATCATCTAAATAAAGATAAATACTATGAAATTCAACCTGAAAATCGATAAGCTTATTAAATCGAACAGCGAATTGTCCGAAGCTGAAAAAGAACGGGGGTTAAAACAACTTATGCGCCTGGGAACCATTATCGATGTTATCTATGGCCTTATGATTTTCAGGTTGTTTCTTCTCATGCCCAGGCCCGAGGTAGATAATTTTGGTGCTGCCGAACTTGTAGAGGTTCTCAAAACAAGTTACCTGAATTACCTGGCCATGACGGTGGGTATTGTTTTAATCATTATTTACTGGCAGCAGTCGAACCTTATTTTTGGTAACCTGGAACGTACCGATAGCAAGCATGCCACCATAAGTATTTTACAAGTATTTAGTTTAATGCTGTACCTGTATTTTGTCAGGCTCGATTTGGAGTTCGACGGCGCAGTAATTGCCCTGAAAATGGAAAGTATCGCTCTTGCCCTGGCAGGTTTCCTGTCGGTTTTGTCATGGCACTATGCCATAAAAAACAAATTCGTAACCGATAGTATTACTGTTCGGGAAAAAAACCAGACCTATTTAAAATTACTGCCAGAACCAATTGTGTCAGCACTTACCTTTCCGTTTGCAGTATTGGGCCCCGATATCTGGACACTTGCATGGTTGCTTTTAATACCTGTTTCCATGACAACCAAGTATCTTCAACGACGTATTATTAGCTCATCAAACTAAACCTTTTTTACAGTGACTGCCACTCCCGATAAAATACCAACAAAACGTATAATCATAGGAGCAATTGTATTTATTATTGGCTTTTTGGTGCCCCTGTTGGTACCCTTTATAGCAAAATCAAACCGTTCATTGGCATGGAAAACTACACTCTCAGGCTTACTTATTTTTGGTATACCTGAGCTATTTATGATTATAGCTGTGGCCATCATGGGCAAGGAAGGATTCAATCACCTCAAAAGCAGATTTTATAGCTTGCTAAAAAAACATGGTCCGCCAGAACGAGTGAGTCCTTTACGTTATAAGATTGGATTAGTGTTTTTTATCATTCCTCTTGTTCTTGCATGGTTGCTGCCATACATCGAGCAATATCTAAGTGCAATGGAAAGCTATAAGATTTATCTGAATATTGGTGGGGATGGCATGTTATTCATCAGTCTGCTCATTCTGGGCGGAGAATTTTGGGAGAAGATTCGTGCACTTTTTATTCAGGATAAAATTGTACAACTAAAAGAATAATAGGGAATAATCTTATGAAGACTCATGCTTATTTAATGGTTCTCCTTGTTTTTATTCTGGCACAATGTCCTTATGACTCAATATTTGCTCAAGGCTCCGGAGCAGGAGCAAAAAAGAATTATAAACCCATATGGCTCAGCGATTGCGAAAAACAATTGGAGGAGTTTAAAAAGGAAATAGAAGTGGACCCGGTGCAAAATGTTCTGCCTTTATGGGGGAAAGCACTGCGCGATGAAGGCTATTCACTGCCCTTACCTTTTGGAGTGGGCGCCTCGTTTATTGCCATGAACCAAACCAATACCATTGCAGACTTTAAGCTCCTGGTTGATGGAGAATTGTTACCGTACGATTTACGTGTCTACAATGCTCAGTCGACCGATATCAATTATACTTTTCGTCCGGATATCTGGGTACTGCCGTTTTTGAATGTGTATGGTGTTTTAGGCTATACTCAAGGGAGCATACAACCAAATATTATTGTCCCTGGCATCCAGGCCGATCTCCCTGTATTAGGGCCGGTAGATATCGTAAAACCTTTCGAAATTAATAAGAAAATAGAATACAAAGGGACCACATATGGAGCAGGGGCCACTGCTTCCGGTGGATTTAAAAGCTACTTTTTTATTGTGGATTACAATTACACGCTTTCCGACATGGATGTCATTCCGCAAACAGTGCATGCCCAGACATTAAGCACCCGGGTAGGCGTTTCGCTCGATGCACTGAATACCATTGGAAAAGGAACTTTCTGGATAGGGGCTATGTACTTACAAATTAACCAGAAGGTTTCGGAGATCATTAATATGGCCGAAACCGATCCGGAAATTGCAGCAATTCTTGGCGACGAAATTGGCTATGAGATGGAATTGGGAGTAAAAGAACCCCTGAATTACCTGGTGGGTGGTTCCTGGCAAATGAACCCACGCATGAACTTAATGATTGAAGCAGGAGTAGGAGACCGCAGTCAGATAATGGTTGGTTTTGATTTTAGATTTTAATGAACAAACGACATAAAATACTACATCATGAAAAAGAATAGCATCTTTTGGGGTTTAGCTGTTTTGCTGATAGCCCTGGTACTTCAAAGTTGTGCAACTGTATTTGGCGGCAGGCATAACACATTAGTCTTTACTAATCCTGAAAATATTCCGGCCGAGGTATTTGTCGATGATACCCTGGTAGGGAATGCCGAAGGTAAAATTATATTACCAAAAAGAGTACTTCAGCATGGCAGCGAACTCGAAATTCGGGCAGAGGGCTACCAAACACAATCGTACCTGGTAATGCTTAAACCACACGCCGGTTATGTGGTGCTCGATTTTGCCTTTGGAGCTATTCCACTTATGGTGGATGCTGCAACCGGTGATCTGTTACGACCTCAACCCAGAAAGTTTACCATTGAACTTGAAAAGTCTGAATAATTACTCAACCCAAAAATCAAAAAACATGAAAAGATTAGGATTCATATTACTTTTTATTGCAGGGTTGGGTATTCAGCTAACCGCGCAGGAATTTTCTTCCTTTAAACCTTCGCAATTCAGTAAAGACACCAACTATGGTAGTTTTAATTATGTGCAGCTCATGTATTTTAAGGGTGATCACCTAACCTACCCTCAAGGTTTTGAAGACGCATTTTCGCACGGTTATAATGCCTTTGAATTACGACTTGGTTGGCAATCAACCGGAAGGCAAACCTGGCAGCAACTGCACAAATACCCGGTTTATGGATTAGGTGTGTTTGCGAGCTCGCTGGGAACAGCAGATGTCGACAGTGTTGTGGGTGCTCCCAGTGGTATCTACTTCTTCTATGGCGAACCATTGTTCCGGGTAGGTAAAAAATTCACATCTTATTTTGATCTTGCCATTGGTCTATCTTATGACTTTGTGCCTTACGATGCTGAAAACAATCCGGCCAACGATGTAATTGGTTCGCGTGTTAACTTGTATTTTAATGGAAATATTATGTTTATGTACGAGGCCTCCGAAAGGCTTGATTTCAATCTAGGATTTAACTTCTTCCATTTTTCCAATGGACGCTCTAATACACCACAACGGGGAATTAATATGGGAGGATTAAATATTGGAGCCAAGTATAATTTTAATGCTATAAAAGGGCATACAAAACTGGTAGATCCCAATTACCAGCCACCCATACGGCCTACCTACATTAAAGAACCAAAACCAAAATTAGAACGCTTTGGCGAGCTCCAGTTTATGGCTTCCGTGGGCACAGTAGAGACAGAACCCGGCGAAGCAAAAACCTCTACTGGAGAGCAAGATACAACAGCGCTTCAAAAAAGGTATTATACCAGCACTATTGCTGTAGATTATGCCTATAAAGTAGCACATCGCTTAAAACTGCATGCAGGTTTGGATGCCTTCGTCGATGGCTCGCTCGAGAATTATATTCCAAACACGGCACCACAGGATGTAACATCGGCGCAAAAGTTTATGGCAGGTTACCATGTAGGTTTCCAGTACCTTATCGAACGCTTTAGTTTCTACTACTCGTTAGGTTGGTATATGTACAAAGAAACCGATACCCGCGGAAACTGGTACATGCGTGCCGGTGGCAGAATTGGCTTAACAGACGATATAGATGCCCATATTGCCCTTAAAACACGCAATGGCGGTATTGCAGACTGGATAGAGTGGGGTGTTGCTTATAAGCTGAAATTATAACGTTTATTTGACATCCGATTGAAGATTAATTTTAAGTAACCGACCTAACCGTCATTCCGGAATTTTATTTGTTTAATTCCATAATTAACAAATAAAATATCCGGAATCTCATAAAAAACAACTGAGATGACAGATAAAATTTTGTTTTGGAAAACTTAAACATAATTTTTCTGAAATG
>DNTK01000498.1 GCA_003508755.1 Bacteroidales bacterium
CAAACAAAATACTGGTAGATGAACATGATTTGTTTCATGATTGATTAAAAACCATGTTGGAGGTAAGTGGATTAGCCAATATCATCGGTGAAGTAAACGATGGTGATGAATTGCTGCCACTCCTTGAAAAGCAACTTCCCGATTTAATCTTAATGGATATCGATATGCCGCGAATGAATGGTATAATTGCTACAAAGAAGGCTCTCAACCGATATCCAGGCCTCAAAATTTTAGCCTTGTCGATGTTTGGAGAACACAAATATTATTACCAAATGATAGAGGCAGGTGCTCATGGCTTCTTACTCAAGTCGGCAAATAAAGCTGAACTGGAAAAGGCCATTTCTGAAGTAATAAATGGTCAAAATTATTTTTCTCAGGAGCTGCTGGAGGAAATGGTAAACCACCTGTATACACCCAGAGAAAAAAAGGATAAAAAAACATCTGTAAGCCTTTCAGCCAAAGAGCTTGAAATAGTTAAATACCTGGCCCAGGGATTCTCCAACGATGAAATTGCAGAAAAAATATTCCTAAGTGCTAAAACAATTGCCAATTACAGAAATAACATGCTGCAAAAAACAGGATGTAAAAATTCCACCAACCTGGTGTTCTATGCCATTAAGAATAATCTCATTCAAATGTAACCCTCCCAGCCTCATCAATGCTAATGTTTAGGAATTCTTAAACTGTATCGGTTAGGTATTACCCGACAAAATAATTGGGTAATTCATTTCGTATATTCCTATTTTTTAACCCTATTCATTGCCATGTTGTGAGTGTATTTTTGTTACTGTGATAAAAAGCATCAACCTATGAGGGTAACGATAGTAGATGATAACCGGCAATTTAGAGAATCCCTGGAAATATATTTGTCAATGCGATTAGGTTATCAGGTTATCGGTAATTACGAAAATGCGAAAACCTTCTTAAAGTCAACCGAAGTGTATAAAAGCGACATCGTTCTGATGGATATAGAAATGCCTGATATAAATGGAATAGAAGCTACAAAGCAAGCCATTTGGATGAATAAAGACCTCCATGTAATAGCGGTAACAAATTACCAGGATCGCGCCTACCTGACCACACTTATTACGGCCGGATTTAAAGGATGTGTATTTAAAAACAATGTTTTTGAGGAATTGAACTCCGCCATTAACAAAGTAAATAATGGAGAGCAGTTCTTTCCTAAAAATATTAGACTATTGGATACAAACAATTGATCAAAATAAAAAGATTTAAAATAAAAAACTAAAAACACTCTGATATGAACTTCTTAAACAACATGAAAATTGGTGTACGACTGAACCTAATTCTTAGTTTAGTTATGGTATTGATAATATCGTCTTTGGGCATTTACATTATTTTTAACGAACGCAACAAAGTCTTTGCAGATACCGATTTAAGGATGTTTGAACAGGTAGAAGATCTAGGTAAGATGGTAGAAACAGAAATTAACCTGAACCAGCAACGAGTAAATACAGGTATGGAATATGCCGAACTTTATTTTAACAAACTTGGAAGTCTAATTATCAATGAAAATGAGCCGTTTCTAATTACTGCACAGAACCAGATAACAAAGAGCAGGCAGGATATCAATGTTGCTTCGTGGTATATGAATAATGAAAAGCTGCAAAATTCCAATTTCATTGTCGATGCGATTACCGAAAAAATTGGAGGTACGGCAACTATCTTTCAAAAAATACCGCAGGGCTACTTAAGAATTTCAACAAACGTAATAAACAAAGAAGGTAAACGAGGCACCGGCACCTATATACCAAACGAATCGCCGGTGGCTCAGGCTATTAGCAGAGGTGAATCTTTTACAGGACGAGCTTTTGTGGTTGACGACTGGTATTTAACAAGCTACAAGCCAATGTTTAACAATGGTGAAGTAGTTGGAATACTATATTACGGTGTAAAAGAAAAGAATCTGGAAGGTTTAAAAAATATTTTTTATTCGAAGAAATACTTTGACAGTGGATATCCGTATTTGGTAGCTTCAAATGGCGATGTAATAATCCACCCCACAAAAGAGGGAGGCAGCTTTGCTGACGAGGCATTTTTCCATGACATGAAAAACTCCGGAAAGGAGTTGGATAAATCAGACTATGAATGGGAAGGAAAAATGAAAAGCCAATTCTTTAAATACATCGAATCTATCGATTCGTATGTATCTGCAACCATTTATAAACAGGAATTGATGGGAATTATTTATAAAGTCCGAAATGCCATAATTTTTGCTATTTTGTTAGGTGTGGGAATTTGTACTTGTAAATACCTTTATCAGTCGCTCCATAACCTCCGCACTAACTAAGGGCGTAGAGTTTGCAGAAGCAATCGCCAGAGGAGAATTAAGCAGTACGATAAATATTAATCAAAAAGACGAGGTTGGTCAGCTTGTGAAAGCATTAAATCAAATGATTATCAAGCTTAAAGATATTGTTGAAGGTATAATAAGCGGTGCTGAAAGCATTTCGTCGGCAAGTCAACAATTAAGCAGCACCTCTCAGCAACTTTCTCAAGGAGCATCGGAACAAGCTTCTTCGGTTGAGGAGATTAGCTCAACCATGGAAGAAATAGCTGCCAATATAGAACAAAACACCGAAAATGCATCACAAACAGAAAAGATATCTGCATCGGCCCAAGAAGGCATTCGCTCCGTGAGTCAGAAGTCTGTGGATGCCATAGCTGCTAACAGAACAATAAGTGAAAAAATAAATATTATAAACGACATAGCCTTTCAGACGAACCTGCTTGCTCTGAATGCAGCTGTTGAAGCTGCTCGCGCCGGCGAACATGGCAAAGGCTTTGCGGTAGTAGCGGCAGAGGTTCGAAAACTGGCAGAAAATAGCAAAGTAGCTGCTGATCAGATTGTAACATTGGCGCATCAAAGCCTCTCTCTTTCTGAACAGGCAGGGGAAGAAATGAACAACACCTTGCCAAATGTCGAAAATTCCACTAAACTGGTACAGGAAATAGCCGCAGCAAGTGCGGAACAAAACAACGGCGCCAATCAGGTAAATAATGCAATTCAGCAACTGAGTAATGTAACGCAGCAAAATGCTGCAGCTGCTGAAGAAATGGCTACCAGCTCAGAGGAACTGGCCGCACAGGCAGCTCAACTAAAAGAGACTATCTCTTTCTTTAGAAATGATAGCGACACGCATAAACGAACTACCTTGAGCATCGGAAAAACTGCAGACACCCGCAGGCAGGATCAATATTTCAAAAATCCCTCGAAAGCAACAGGTACAAAACCAGAAATTAAGAAACAGCAAAGTGTGCAAATCAATTTGGGAAAAGATACTTCCGATGATGAATTTGAGAGCTTTTAATCATTTACTGCTTTCGATAAAAACCCGGAAATCAAATTCCGGGTTTTTTCTTTATGGTTTTGGCACCTTAAGTATAAAATGTGCACCGTGCTTTTCTTTCGAATCAAATTCTATTTTAGCAGCAATAAGTTCACAAGCTAGTCTGCAAACATACAAACCAAGCCCCTGAGCTGTCGAATCGCTCATTTTTTGTGGAAGGAGTGTGAAATACTTGTTGTATATGGATGGCTGATGCTTTTTAGGTATTCCCCTACCATTATCCCTGACATGTATTTCAAGTTCATTGGGGGCATCAGTAATCCAAATCTTTATGCTTGCCTTATCCCCTGAGTTTTCAACCGCATTTAAAAGAAGGTTTTTTACGATTAGATCCAGTAGGCAGGCATCAATTTGAATATTTACTTTATCGCTCCATGTTGAATAGTCGATTGTAAGAACCAAATTGGAAAAGTGTTGCTTAATATCATTTAAATAGCTATTCAGTTCAATTATTGATCTTTCTGACTGATATTCTCTTTTTTCCAGCATGTCGCAATAGAGAGTGTTATATAGCCTGATGGAACCAGAAATTGAAGGTTGTTCATGCTTTCCTACGGAATAAGCATTGTTGTTTTCTTCGATAAGCAACTGCTTAAGCAGATGCAACACTCCTTTTTTAAACTGCAACAGTTCCTGCTTTTCTATTGTTAGCTTTTTTAGATCAATTTCTTTCTTCTGAACTTGTTCAAGTAGATTTGATTTCTCGGTTTGTAATTTTTTCAGTTTGGCTTTCATTTGAGCAATGTCCTGATCTGCCTTTCTTTTCGAAATGATTAGATTTATCAGCAGGACCAGGAAAAATGCAGCCCCTAATAAAAGTATAAACATTAAATACCTGTCCATATTGAGAAAAATGGGGGATTAACAATAAATAGTCTTTTCAAAAATAACCAAATAATCGCCAAAACTTAATTTAGACTAGTTTTAAATAATACACTTTTCACTGGAAAACACCCCTAATTGATGTCACTTTTATGGATTTTGGTGAATAAACAGGTAAGAGTTAAGATTCAATTGCATGTTTTTACCTGGAAAAAAACGATTGGTTGGAATTAAAGCCTATCCTATTCTTCACACGAATCGGGTTGCCGGAAGAATACATATTACCAATAAAATTTAATTACCACATGAAAAATAAAATATGGGAT
>DNTK01000305.1 GCA_003508755.1 Bacteroidales bacterium
CTATGATGGTGACCCCATTGACTCTATTTTGTATTTTAAGTCGAAGATACAGCATGCTAACTATAACGAAAGCGAATGTCGCGTATGCGGTAATGTAAATCCTGAGCAAATTTTTAATATTGTTGAATCGAATATTCTGGATGAATACGGAAAATTCACTCCAAACAGGAAAATTTCGCCTCGTCAGTGGTATAATTATTACATCGAAGAAAGAGAGAAAAAGGAACAAGCAGAGCAGGTCAATCTGGAACTCCCTTCCATCTCTTTCAAGATTCCAAATAAACTCAAGCAGTTATTCATTTTCGTTAAACGCGATGTACTTTCTAAACTATCCAACTCACAGTATTTAACCATTAACTTTCTGGAAGCACCCTTGCTGGCATTTATCCTGGCTTTTATAATTAAGTATTATAATGTGAGTGAAACCAATGAGTTAGGTTACACCTTTATTGGGAACAGCAACCTGCCGGTATACATATTCATGTCTGTTATTATCTCAATTTTTATGGGCCTTACAGTAAGTGCCGAAGAAATAATAAAGGACCGAAAAATTCTAAAACGGGAAGCTTTCCTAAACCTCAGCTGGTCGAGCTACCTGGTATCGAAAGTAACTGTATTGCTCATTCTTTCGGCCATACAAGCATTAAGCTTTGTGGTTTTAGGAAATACCATCATGGAAATAAAAGGGATGTACCTGCATTATTGGATAATTCTTTTTAGTTGCTGGGTTTCTGCCAACATGATAGGGTTGGTTATTTCCGATAGCTTTAAAACAGTGGTTACCATTTACATTTTAATTCCATTTCTGGTGATACCACAGATAATATTGAGTGGTGTTATTGTTAAATATGAAAAATTAAATCCTTCGATTTCATCACCAGAAAGAATTCCCGGTTACGGAGAGATAATAACAGCTCGTTGGGGGTATGAAGCATTAGCAGTGCATCAATTTATGGAGAATGCCTATATGAGTGAGTTTTACGGACTCAACAAGGTGATGAGTCAATGCGAGTTTAAAAAGAATTATTGGGTAAAAAATCTCGAAAATAAAGTTGACTTTCTGGCTAAATATTTCGACGACCCCAATCACAATGAAGAAGTTAACAATTACCTGATTCTTCTAAAAAACGAAATAGAAAAAGAACTGGCGAACAATTCCAGAGTTTCTTTTGATTACCTCGATGATTTGCACCATGATAGAATTAATTATACAGTAATTGAAGCGCTTAAAACATACTTTAGAAATATTAATCGCTACTATATTCGTGGCTACAACCAAGTTAATGACAAACGTGATAAACTAATTCGAGAGCTCCAAAAAACACCAGAGCTAAAAAAGGACTTTATTCAACTTAAACGCGATTACCACAACGAAAAATTATCTGAATTTGTAGAGAATACCAATGAAACAGTTCGCATTATTGAATATCAGGGTGAACTTATTCAAAAAATTGATCCCATTTATCTCGATTCGGAAAAAAAACTGGTAAAAGCACATTTTTATGCTCCCAGGAAACGCTTATTCGGCTATAAAAGTACTTTCTGGGTTAATACTGCCGTTATCTGGTTTACGACCCTGCTACTTTATCTTTTACTTTATTTCAGAGGTCTGAGAAAACTTCTTGAATGGTTCGAAAATTTAGGTATTAAATATCGGGGAAAGAATCATTAGAATTTCTTTAAGGCTTACTCCTTCCATTTCTTAAAAAACTAAGTATTACATGTTTTTAAAATCAAAAAAGCGTGTAATTAAATTTAAATCAAGAAATCTTTAAGAATACCCAAAAAAAATAAGGTTCATGCAGGATTAAGTATTATGCAAAATTGGGTGAAACCATACTGTTTGGTATAATTTCACCCTATAATTTATTTGATGTTTTATTTACCAGAATACTACGTAGAGTATTGCCAATATTACAAGCATGGCATATGCAGCAATATTAAATACTTTTCCGGTAACAAATGTTTCTTTAAGTAGTGGTATTCCTTTAGGATTATCATCGCCCTCGCCAGAGGTTAAGGATACAAATAAAATTACCACCAATGTTATGATAAATGTATAAAGCATTTGATCAAGGAATGGCATATCCAATGGCAAAAGCTTTAAAGCCAGTGCAACAGGAATAGATGAAACAACACCAATAATAGCTCCTTTTACTGAAGTCTTTTTCCAAAATAGTCCCATTAAGAATACTGCCAAAATTCCTGGGCTCACCAAACCTGTGTACTCTTGAATGTATTGGAACATCTGAGGAATAGAACCCAGTTTATTTGCTAAAGAGACAGCAATAGCTAATGCAACCAAAACTGTTATTCTTCCAACAGTTACCAGGTTACCATTATCTTTCCCCTTACCGATAAATGGCTTATAAATATCCATTGTGAAAATGGTAGAGGTAGAATTAAGCATGGAGGCAAGTGAGGAAACAATTGCTGCTGAAAGTGCTGCAACCACAAGACCCTTAATTCCTACAGGAATAAAGGTGCTTATTAGCCAGGGATATGATCGATCAAAATCAATACCTCCATCAGCCTTTGAAAACACTTCGGTAACGCCAGGAATAACTGATGTACCTTCCGGTTGAGAAAACATTACATAAGCAATTATACCAGGAATTACGACTATTATAGGTATAATAAGTTTGAGATATCCAGCAAAAGCTATACCCCTTTGTGCTTCACGTAGGGATTTGGCAGCAAGTGCCCGTTGAATGATATACTGGTTAAATCCCCAATAATATAAGTTTGCAATCCACATTCCACCAATCAGAACAGCTATTCCCGGTAAATTGGCAAATTCCGGATTATCCTTTTTCAGTATCATATGAAACTTTTCGTCGGCTACCTGGAAGATATGCGATAATCCTTCCATAGCGCCGCCATCAGGGGTAACATTTTGTAAGGCAATTATTGTTGTAATTAACCCTCCTACTACCAATAATATAACCTGTATAACATCGGTCCAGGCTACTGCACTTAAACCACCCCAAATTGAATAGGCTGCTGCAAATAGCGCCAACCCAATCATAAAAGGAATAATTTTAGTTCCATCTCCCAAACCTAAGATAGTGTCGAGAGCTTTGGCTCCCAGGTATAATACAGAAGTAAGATTTACAAAAATAAATAGTGCTATCCAGAATACGGCCAGAATTGTTTTTAAAGAAGTGTTGAATCGTTTTTCAATAAACTCAGGAATTGTATACAGTCCTTGTTTAATGAAAATTGGGAGAAAATATTTACCAACAATAAGAAGCGTAATGGCGGCCATCCACTCGTAGGAAGCAATTGCTAAACCCACTGCAAAGCCGGATCCAGACATTCCAATAAATTGTTCAGCGGAAATATTGGCAGCAATAAGGGAAGCCCCAATTGCCCACCAGGGAAGTGATTTACTGGCTAAAAAATAATCTTCAGCCGTTTTCTTCTTACCTTTTGAGCGAGAAACCCATAAGCCTACACTTAAAATAACTACAGCATAAATACCAAAAATAACATAATCGAGTAGCTGAAAATTCGGATTCATAGAGTTAAGCTTTAAAATTACAGTGAATATAGTAACTATCGTTTAATTTTCTATACTTACCCTGCAGCCGTATAAAACAATTACCAGGAAATAATCCATAAATATATGATAGCTGTTGACAATGAAATTAGTTCCACAAAGATTATATTCCATCTTGCATTAAAAAATCAGTAAGGTTAATATTGTGTTCCAAATCTAACTTTTTTCTGAGCCTGTATCGACTTATCTCAACTGCTCTTGTTGATATATTTAAAAGGTGGGCTATTTCCTTCGATGTGAAATTCATTCTCAAATAAGAGCACAGTCGTATATCATGATTCGTTAATCTGGGGTATTTTTCTTTTAGCCGTTTAAAATATCCTTCCTGCGAAAGCTTTAAATTATTTAATGCCATTTTCCATTCGCGGGTTTGCAGTTCCAATCCTTTATTAATATGACTATCAAGGTTCTTAATAAACCTGGCAGGTATTTTACCTGGTGATTCTTTTACTTTATTAATCTCCAGCTGCAAATTTTCTAAAGATTCGTTTTTTTGAATGAGATACCGTAAGGTTAACATTAACTCAACATTCGTGTTTTGTAGCCGTGTTTCTAAAGTAGTCTGTTTTACCTCAAACTCAAGTAATTGCCGTTGTTTATGAAGTTTACTTTTAATATACAGATATAATCCCAAAACGCTCAATAAAAATAAGACCAGATAGGCAAAATAAGCTCCTTTAGCTAAATACCAGGGCGGCTTAATAGTAAATTTCTTATGCGAAATTCTTGAACTTGATTCGGAGCTAATTTCTAATGTATAGGTTCCCGGTTTTAAATAGTAATACCTAATTTCAGGAGAACTGGTAGCAATCCAATTATCATCAATTTCTGTTATTCTATATCTATAACTCTTGCTGGATGTTTCTATCGATAACGGGTCGGAAAAACTGAATGTAACGTTATTCATATAATAAGGCACTGAATAATTCTCGTCGGAGCCACATAGTGTAGTTGATTTATTTTTACCATAGAAAAATGCATGCTTTATAAAAACTGATAGTGTATCGGAAGTTACATTGAGGCTTGGTTTTTTAAGTAAGGTGATTCCATTTCTATTTGAAACAAGAAAATCGGTTGATCCCAAAGGCATAATTGCCAGATCCTGTCCTGGCATATTTGCATCAGCTATACTATATTCATCAATTAGGGTGGGTTCAAATTCAATTGAAATTCTAAATAATGCCAGCTTATTTTTGTTTACAAACCAATATAGGTTTTTCTCAAAGGGAATTATTTGTGAGGCTTGTCGATATTCGCCTAAATAATTGTTTAGTTTGTGAAAAGGCAATATGCTATCGTTAACGTAATCGTAAATAAAAAGTGCTTTACCTGAGAGAAATACAATCCTGTTATTTAACTTGGATACATCTGTTATTCCAGTTTCATTAAAATGTACAAACTGCGAAACAACACTCACCGAATCGTAAGCTTCATTGATCTGAAGTTTATAGATTCCCTTTTGAGGATGAGAGGTCCATATATAGCCCAAATAATCAATCTCCATATGCCTTGTTGGCTCATAAAAACCTTCTAAACGATTACGGTAAACCCAATTACCATTGCTGTTTTGTTCAAATGTAACTAAACCTGTATAGGTGCCCTGAATAGCATATTACCAAATGGTCTAAAAACCCAACCACCAGTTACTGACGATATTTTTTTTACACCCGACTCTAAAACAGTAAACGTACCCTCATTATGACCACAAATAATATCATCATTAAATTTACCAAGTGTCCAGACCTGTCCCTGGCTATTAGGCAACATAGATAATTCCGAAAAACTAATGCTCCTGCCATTTGAAATTATTTCTGATTTAAATAGACCATGATTTGAACCAAGATAGAGTGTGTTTCCAGTTTTAAGAAGTGAGTAAATGCTTCCTAGACTTCCTGTAGCTGAGTTAAAATATATTTTACTGGAATTTTGATTTATATAATTTACCCCCTCGTCTAGCCCAATCCAAACTCCTCCAGTTGGAGAATTATTCAAAGATAATACGGTGTTATTATTTAGGCCGTTTCCAAAATTATAGTGAAACTGGATTTTTCCTTTTTGATTAGCGAAAATTATTCCATCCAATATTGTTCCGAAAACAAATGAACTGTCGTTTAATTTTAGAGCAGCATTACATGAGTTGAATTCAAGAAAGTCTGAAACTGCTGATTTCCAATAGCTAAAGTACTTGTAATTATACTTATACATTCCTGAATTCTCTGTGCAAATAAGAATATTGTTAGTGTCGAATGGGATAATTGAATGAATTTTTATGTTTCGAAACCTTTCGCTCCCTTCGATAAATATAAATTCATCATTCTTAAAATGGTATAAACCTTCGTCATACACCTGCACTAATAATCTGTTATTTACTTTAAACATAAATAACATAAATCCTGGTGTGGCTATTTTTTCTACTCGCTTATAATTGTACTTATAAATTGAAGTAAATGACTGGAAGAATATCTCATCATTAAAATTAAATATTCTCCAAATCTCGTCGTTTTTATTTACCTCTACAGAATCGGAAAGTGAATAATACTTAGAAATACAATCCTCTCCCTTTTGCCAAAATCCAAATGATTCGAAACCACCTGTAAAAATATTATTATTTCCGATACATATTGAGCGGATAGCTCCTGGAGGTGCAAAGTCTTGCTTTGTAAAACTTAGTCCGTCAAACTCAAGTAGACCAGTGTTGGTGGCAAAATATACTAATCCATTTGAAGGATTAGTTTCAATTCCCCAAATTTGTTCTTTAATCTTGAAGTCATTTTGTAGGTAATTGATTAGTCTTTCCTGGTTTTCACTCTGCCCCAAAAGACTTCCTGCAATCAATTGAAAAATAATAAAAATTTGTAAACAGGGCCTATTTATTTGCATTTTGTAAAAAAAGAATACGTGTTTCAATGGCTGACAAAATGTTGAAATACTAGCGCATAATCAAACATATTTGCCAATAATTTGACATTTGAATATAAGAAATATTTATGAGCCATTACTAATCAAAACTATAGTAATGTAAAAGCACCCTTAATTCCTGAAACAGAATTAGGGCCAATAAGGAAATTAAATGTACCTGGTTCGAATTTATAATTCATATTAATATCATAGAATTTCAAATCATTAACAGTAAGTGTAAAGCTTACTGTCACTTTTTCTCCTTTAGGAATAAATACCTTTTTAAACCCTTTTAATTCTTTTACCGGCCGGGTAACACTTCCAACAATATCCTGCAAATAAAGCTGTACTATTTCTGTTCCATCATAGTTTCCGGTGTTTGAAACTTCAACTGATATTTGAATGCTGTCTGTGGATGTAATTTCTTCTTTGTTAAGTAAAAGATTCTTATAATCGAATTTAGTATAACTTAGCCCATAACCAAAAGGATAAAGAGGTTCATTCTCAGCATCAATGTACCGCGACGTGAATTTATACAATGGATTTTCATCTCTTACAGGTCTTCCAGTATTCTTCATATTATAATGTATAGGTATTTGACCTACGTTTTTCGGAAAAGTCATTGTAAGTTTTCCCGATGGAATGGCATCAGCAAAGAGAATATCAGCTATTCCATTTCCGGACTGTGTTCCTCCGAACCATGCATCAAGAATAGCAGGAGCTTTATCATTTAGCTCTTGAATAGTTAATGGTCGGCCATTAAATAAAACTACAACAGTTGGTTTTCCTAATGCAATAATTTTATTGGCCAGTTGCTGCTGGACACCTGGTAGTCCTATATCTGTACGGCTTGCTGCTTCACCGGATAAATGACGGTGTTCTCCAAGAGCTAATATCACATAATCAGCAGATTTTGCAAGCTCAATAGCTTTGTTAAAATTACTTGTCGATTCTTCTAAAACATTACATCCAATAGCATACTCAAGCTTATAATTGTAAGTTTTTGATTTTTCTTTTAACCCTTCATACAAGGTTACACAATCCTCGGCTCTTCCTGCGGCCGACCAGTTACCCAGCATATCGTCTTTTGAATTTGATAAAGGGCCAATAAGAGCAATCTTTTTTACACTTCTGGAAATAGGCAGCGTGTTGTTTTCATTTTTTAAGAGCACACAACTTTGGGCAACAAACTCGCGTGCAAATTGCTGCGATTTCTGAGTAAGGATTTCTGTATCTTCACGCTGCACATTACAATACTTATAGGGATCATCAAATAAGCCCAACTGATATTTGATCAGCAAGATATTACTTACAGCTTGATCTAGATCTTTCATAGAGACTTTACCCATATCCAGCGATTTTTTTAGGTGTTTTGAATAAATATTTGATTGCATATCCATATCAATACCTGCTCTCAATGCAAGTTCTCCGGCCATTGCCGAATCAGTAGCCACACCATGTGGAATAAGTTCATAAATGGAAGTATAATCTGTTACCACAAAGCCATTAAATCCCCACTCATCTCTGAGCAATTCTCTAAATAGCCAGCGATTACTTGTTGAGGGAACGCCTGCTATCTCGTTAAAGGAGGTCATTACAGTTCGGGCTCCAGCCTCAATACATGCTTGATAAGGGGGTAAATAGTATTCTCTAAGACTTCGCTCCGACATATCTACTGTATGGTAGTCACGGCCCGCCTGAGGTGCCCCATAAGCTGCAAAATGTTTAACACAAGCAATAAGGGTATTATTATCGGTAAGATCTTTATCCTGAAATCCTTTCACTCTGGCTGCACCTATCAAACTCGCCAGCCAAGTATCTTCACCCGCTCCTTCGGAAACACGTCCCCATCTTGGATCACGTGACACATCAATCATCGGTGCAAAGCTCCAGTTAACCCCTTCTGCAGTTGCTTCGATTGCAGCTATCCGATCGGATTGCTCAATGAGTTCCATATCCCAACTGCAAGATTGAGCCAATGGAATAGGAAAAATTGTTCGATGCCCATGAACAACATCATATCCAAAAAGTAAAGGAATACCTAATCGGGTTTCTTCTATTGCAAGTTTCTGTAATCTAGTTACATAATCAACTGAAAATGCATTGAAAATTGCGCCTGCTTTACCTTCTTTAATAAGTTGTTTATAGTTCTTATTCATAGTCGGACCTGTAACATCCCATGAACTGGACAAAAGATTTAATTGTCCAATTTTTTCTTCAACTGTCATGATCTTTAAAAGCGAGTCAACCTTACTTTGATATTTATTATTTGTAGAGGGTGGTATTTTATCTAAGCTGCATCCAGCAATAAATACAGACAATCCGATTATTAATATATATAAATTTTCACCTCGCTTCATTTTTTTAGTTCTTTATAGTTATACATCAAATCCATTTTTGCAAACAGTTTAGTTGTTGACATTACAAGGTTATCACTATACTATTATTTTGTTGATTTAACAGAGTCAGAAAATGCTCAGCATTGATAACAGCTCCACCCTGACGATATTTATTTGCTTGATATTTTAGGTTAAGAGCTATTCCGTTAACTGAAATCGCTTTTGGGCTAAAACAGTTTTCTTTAATAAGATAATTAATCGTTAATTTATGCCCCATAAAATCAATTGAAGCAATAAGCCCATCCATCGATATCGGAATTACCGGATCGATGACTATATTCCCATACTCTATTCGTAAACCCAGTAAACGAGAAACAACCATACTAACATAAATCCCAGGGCCACTGCTGTAGACTCGCCATCCACCTTTAAGCGGTATGGTTCCTGATTTTATTTCATCATAGCGCTTGTCCGCTTCGTAACGGCTTTTAAAGGTAATATCCGAGCTACTGTAATAACAATTTGCCTGGCGGATATCTCCACATGGAACGATATCTTTATAGTCAACAGGTATGGCTTGCCGAAGTGCTTTCACAAAAGCATCGGCATTACCTATACGTGCTTGCGATTCGGCATAGCGGATATGTTCATGTATATACATTAGACCAATCTCTCGGCCAAAAAAAGTACTGCTTTCTGCCCGTTGAAAAATGTTTTGAATGCCCCCATTGTATCTAAGCGGATGATCCATCAATCGAGCACCATCGGGCCCCATAAGGTATTTGTTAATAAAAGTTTGGTGATATTGCGCTTGCTCTTGTGTAAATATTTCACTAATTATCCCGCGGTTCATTGGCAGAATGCTGTAATGAATTCCTGTTTTGGTATCGCTCGGGTGAAGTAGCACCCCTATACTTCCATCTTCTTCAACCAGTCCGTAACCTGCAACCACTTTATCTTTCACCAGATATTTATTAAAATCTGATTTAATATCCTCACATATTTCTCTTAATTCCTGAGCTTTTGTGGTATCAGTTTTCTCAAAAAACTGGCTGCACTGAATAAATGCCTGGTAGTTCATTTCTACTGTCCAGCTCGAAATCATGCGGGCCGCCAATTTTTTACTTACTGGTTGAAGAGAATCATTCCAATCACCCCCTCCAAAAGGAACTAAAGATGTGCCCGGAATGAATGAGTCAACAATCATTTGTATTAACCTGTTTACATGCTCCTTAATTGTAACTGATTCCGATTTTTCGTTGCTTTTTTTATGATAAAATGGTAAAACTTCATCGAGAATATTAAAATCACCTGTTATTTTGATATAATCACTTAATGCTATTAAAACCCAATAATAAACATCTCCATGCGAATCTTCAGCCCTAATACTTGAATAACTATCGAACATCCACCATTGTGGCCAACCACCATCAGTATTCTGATTGGAAAAAATAAGGGATAACACTTTTTTCGCTTCGTCATATTTTTCCATTGTCAATAGGAAGTCAATAGGTCCCTGCGACACATCGCGTGTGCCCCATGCAGCACCGCTAAATTGCTCCAATCCATAAGGAGTTAAGAAGTGAATTAATGCATTCATACCATACCAGGGAATAATCTCACGGATGGCTGCAATATCTTTTTGATCACTGCTGAGATTTAGATTGAGGCTTAGATTTTGCCAATTAGCTTGTGCAGCTTGACAATCTGAAAACCATTGATCATCTGCGTTTTTTATCTTCGACACTTTTGATTTAGAATTCACTTCTCCAATTATACTCATGCAAAAAGAAGAGGTATCTTCTACCTTAATGATAAATAAAGACCCTTTCTTCCAAATAGTGTCACCA
>DNTK01000390.1 GCA_003508755.1 Bacteroidales bacterium
CTACTTGAATTGTGTTATTGCTCTCGGCAATAACTTTACCATTCCATTTTGCTTTCATGATTTTATTGTTTTGGTTTCCAGAGTGAGTTCATAAAGTATGATTGAGTATCAGTAAAATTCTTTTCTACCTCAAAACCTGACAACTCGGCCAGATTGTGAATCATCTCAGTATCATATTTCTGCGATTGCTCGGTATATATTGTTTCCCATTTTGAGAAGCGAATAGCCCTGTTAAGTGCACTAAAAACAACAGTTTGTTCACATGTGCTTACCAGGTAACTTTTTGCAACACCATTTTGAGGGTCGTACAAAGGCGCATGCTCGAAATTATCGAGATTAAAATTTGCCCCAAGTTCTTCGTTTAAGCGTTTTAATAAGTTGAGATTAAAATCTCGGGTTAATCCATACTTATCGTTATAAGCTTTCAGAATTACCTCAGGACTCTTCTTTAGATCAAATCCAATTAGCAGCCTGTCCTGCGGATGGATTATTCGGTGCAGGTGACTTAAAAACTCAACGCTTTCATCAAGTGTGAAATTTCCTATGTTTGAGCCAAGGAACAATATTAACTTGGGAGTTTCACTGTAGCGCTCAATTTCTTCCATCATATCGAAATAATCTCCTGCCTTAGGAGCTACCTTTAGCTCATTGAATTCTTTTTGCATATTGGCTGCCATGCCAAAAAGAATTTCCTCTGAGATATCAATAGGGATATACCTAAAATCTATTTTTTGACGAAACAGTTCTTTAATTAAAAGCTTTGTTTTTATGCCATCTCCGGCACCCAACTCAATTATCTCCAATGCTATTTTGTCTGGATTTGCCTTACCAATAATGCTATGTGCCTGCTTATAAAAAATTTCGTATTCACAATCGGTCAGGTAATATTCAGGCATGCGCATAATTTGCTGAAATATTTTACTTCCCGATTCGTCGTAAAAATACTTAGAAGAAAGCCTTTTTGTTTTGGAGGTTAGACCCTCCAAAGTGTCTTTTGCCAGTGCTGTAGAAGTTTGAGTTAGTTGCATAGTGGTTTTATTTAGCTAGCCGTATCCCATTAAACTGATATGGCATATGAGGATGAAAAAAGTTTCTGTAGGTTTTTCTTTCATGGCCTTTTGGTGTGACAACCGAGCTTCCGCGCAACACCTTTTGATTAACCATAAACTTACCATTATACTCACCAAGAGCACCATCAAATTTTGTATAACCGGGATAGGGCAAATAAGCACTCTCGGTCCATTCCCAGCGCTGCCCCCAATTAATCATGTCCGCTGCCACTTCCCACTCAAACTCGGTAGGTAACCGCATTCCTCTCCATTGGGCAAAAGCATATGCTTCGAAATAGCTCACATGGGTACAAGGCGCATCGCTTTGTAACTCCCTTAAACCTGCAAGTGTATACTGATACCACTTTTCACCCTGTTTTTGCCAATAAACGGGAGCAGTTATCGTATTTGTTGTTAGCCAGGTCCATGCCTCATCGTGCCAATACGATGAATTCTCATAGCCTCCCGATTCAACAAATTCAAGATATTCCTGGTTAGTTACCAGCTTTGATGCTATATTGTATGCGTTAAGGTGAACCCGGTGGCGAGGCGATTCATTATCATAGGCAAAGCCGGTGCCTTTATAACCTACCTCATACAACCCTGCGTCGAAATCAAGAAAACTGCTGTCTCCGAGAGCTATATCTTCGCAATATGCTTTTTCGGCATAAACAGGGATGAGCGGATTCAAACTGAATGTATATTTTAAATCTGTGTAAAACAATTCCTGATGCTGTTGCTCATGGTTTATACCAATCTCTAACAAGCTCTCTGTTTCCTCGTCTAATTCTGTATCTGTGAGTAATTGACAGATGTGGTCATCTACATATTTACGGTAGCTGTATACTTCCTCCACGGTGGGTCGGCTAAGGTCTCCTCTTTGAGCGCGCTTTGCTCTTTCTCCCAAAGCCTGGTAATAGCTGTTAAAAATATAGGAAAATTTTGGATGGTAAGTCTTGTAGTTTTTGATGCACCGGCTTAGAACAATTTCTTCGAAAAACCAGGTGGTATGACCAAGATTCCATTTGGGCGGACTCACAAACTCTGCTGGCTGGGGCACATAATCTTCAATGGCTAAAGGAGCACATAGTTGCTCAGAAGCCTTGCGTGTAAGCAGGTATTTTTCAAGCAATTCCATTGTTTTTATAACAGGAAGACAACCACATAGTTCAATATTTGTGAACTAAAGTTTTTGTAAGAAATTTTACTCCTCCGGGCATTGCAAATTCAACCCCTTTAATCGCTTATATATTTTTAAAGGTTGCTATATTTTTTCCTTGAAAGAATTAAGGCCTTCCAAATCAGCTATGTTTTTCATGGCTTCTTCGGTTGTATCGCCACAAATGGCACGCTCTGCCTGAAAATCGGAACATACTTTAGGGCGCTCCTGCTTGCCAAAAAGCGCGCAATAACCATTGGATAAAAGATGAAGGCATCGTACACCCGCCGGCTTGCCTTCGGGCATGCCTGGGATCGGAGAAGATATAGAGATCATAATGCAGCAGGCTCCGCATCCGGCTCTGCATTCAATAAACTCCTGCTGATAGTTTTTCTTTTCCATTAGTGCAAAGCTATTGGTTCTTCTTAACAAAAATGTTTTAGCTTTTGAGACAG
>DNTK01000532.1 GCA_003508755.1 Bacteroidales bacterium
ATTCATTCTTTTAATGTCACCCGAATCAAATCACTTTCAGATGATCTTCTGAAGGAATTTTCAAACTCCTCAGACAATTCTCAATACAGTGCTTTTAATTTTTATTGCCCAAGTTGCAACGAAAAAAGCATAGATGAATTTTTAAATAGAGATTATTCCATCCAAAATAAAAAGGAGAATTCCATAGTCGTATTTTCTATGAACACAAAATGTAAATACGTCATCTCAAATAAGACTTGGAAATGTCCTTCATGTGAAAAGGAACATCAAAATCCTGTTCCAATTCATAAAAGTCTTGATGAAGTCTTTTTACCTATGTTTGAGCGACTGATGCAAGAAAACAAAGTCGTCAGAGATAAATTCAATTCTGAGACAAGACAAAAGGAAATAGCCAACAAAAATGAAATGCGTAAGGAAGTTGAAACGCTATACTATCAGCATCTCAATGAGATATTGTCTATCCAGGACAAAATGAAACAGCTACAGGTGGAAATTGAGGGAGAGAAAGGAGCAATTCATTTTATAAATCAGATGGCAAGAGATTACCGAAAAGTACAATCCAAATTGTTATCTGATATCCAGGAACAAAATGCGAAAATCACAGAAGAAATAAATCGTAGAATCCTTGAAACCCACAAATCCATTGACAGCTTCAAGGAAAAGCAAATGAGTGAATACAATGATAAAATGAATCAGATTTCAAAGGCAAAGCGTATTGAAGATGAAAAAAGAGACGAAATACAGCGAGGTATCTTCGAAGGTGTGAAAGAACAAAATAGATTAACAATCGAACAAACCGAAGCCATTGACAAAGGTTTCTCTGAACAGCTTTCTGCTACCCAAGCTCAAACTAATATCTTAAATCAACAATTGGATGAAGCAAAAAAAGGAAACCAAAATCTGGAGAACATCAACGCTTCAGTCAAAAAAGGCAATGCCATAAAAGCTGCTATGGCTAAAAAACAGGGGATTGACCTTCATGACGAATCTTCATGGAGATTACAGAAAAACCTTCAAAATATGGCCATAGATGTCACTGGTTTTATGAAAGGTCAAAGCACGGTTGAAAAAGAAGAAAGAAAACTTAATCTGAATTAATTATGGAATCAAATAGCAATTTCCCCAGTAAAATAAAGATCGAATCACCTCAAATCGACGCTATAGCTACCTCTACTGAAACCGTGGTAGAAATAATGAATGATAATGTCAAGAAAATCATCACTCCTTTATCTTTTCTTGAAGGGCTCCCTAAGTACTTTGAAGACCTTGGGACAAACATTGTACAACAATTTACAAACCTCTTTACACATAGTATTGAAGCCAACGTCATCAATCGTGAATCGAATATTAAGGTGATGGAAAAGAAAATCGATTTCTCGGTGGAACATGTAGAAGAAAAGAAAAAATTCGCCAAAGAATCATTAGGAAAGATTGAATTAAGATATGACGAAATGGGGACTGAACTTGCAGAAGAACACGAGCATTTCCTTAAGCAACTGGACAGTGATGCATATAACATGGTTGAAAATATTTACCCCAAGCAAATTCAAGAAAAATTCAGTTATTCCTCCATTCCCATCTTGAACTACCTGAAAGACCATATACTTGAATCCGCCTATGTAAGGACCAGCATCATCGATGGATATGAGAAAAAAATGACTGATGCGACGAAAAGCTATAAGGAAGAACTTGGTATTCTTGAATCTTCGATCAATGACATCTCGCTTGACACAAGCCTTGAGGAAGGGTGTTATGAAATACCTTACTATTTTATTCAGTCAAAGGTTAATGGTGATCCTGTAAAAACAGAAATTCAATTTGACGTGGATAATGAAATACCATCGGTTTTAAAACAGGATTTTATGGAGGCGGCACAAGATCGTGTCGGTCTAAACCAGGACAAACCTATCGCAAAAAGCGATTATAGTGCTTTATTGAAAGAACTAAAGTCAATGACCGATCAGATACCCAAGGTTGAGTTAGAAAGATTTATGGAAGATTTAAACAGATAAACAATGGATAGCATACAGGATAGTACCCGATATATTACTTCGGAACTGCATAGAGGAAGCATTCTGGCAGGCAAACGAGAAGAACTTAATAGAGATGTTTTTTTGGAATCCGGAGCCAAAGTGCTTGGAAGTATCTGGGCCAAAAATCTGTCAGTATATGGCCCCAAAGTGTACGTACATCAATCTGTTTATTGCAAGGCGAGTTTGGTAGTTGAGACCAATTTGGACCATAAGGATGATATAAGTAGAAGTGAAAGTGAGGTTGAATTTGCCTCTACGGTGACATCGCCGGAATCTATTCTGGTCAAAGAAAATGATTTTATTACAAGATTTGGTGCTGACATCTATTCCAACCGGGTTAAGCTTAACAATTGCATTGTTTATGGGAACATATATTGTGAACATGCGATCGTAAAAAACTCAATCATCTTTGGTGCCATTTACGCCAGGAAATCCATCAAAGTCGAAAACTCAATAGCATATATCTTGTCAGCTGAGACAATCAATTTTGGTGTAAATGTAAGTCTCCTTGCACCGTTTGCTTTTGGGAAAAAACAACTATCTCTTTCTGAACCGGTGAAATATTTACATTTTAATGACATCCTAAATGAATTTGAGGATATTGAAAGTGGCTTTGTACGTATGGATGAAAATGATATCTATAAATTAAAGTCGAATGAAGAAATAAATATAGAATATGAGGATGAGGAGAAAACAGAACATGTATATCTATTATCAATTGTCAACCGAATTTTGAATACTGAAAAGCTCAGGAAAATAAAAGAAAGGCAATCCTATATCCATGATTTATATTCCATGCGCACCCAACTGCCTGAAGAGTTGGTGGACGCATTCGACCAAACACATAAAACAAAAATTGAAGAAAATCTTTGGGAAATTATTCGTAATGAACACAAGCAAAAGGAATATGACGGCAAGTTTAATATGGACGATAAGTTGACTGAACTATTTGGATAAGATTTAACTATCCATTCACCAAACGCAGCTGGATAAAATTGTAAATTAATTTATGGTTTACTAAGGTTCAATAAGGCCAATCATGAGACATAAT
>DNTK01000302.1 GCA_003508755.1 Bacteroidales bacterium
GTGTAAGACTATCGAAACAAGTATTAATCTCTTCTTCATTAATTTTTATGACAGGATCAAATTTTAAATTTGTGAATAAAAGGCGCAATGTGCCGAGAATCTGTTTTAAATTATTGATGCTTAGAATAATGAAACTATAGTCTTGGGCGGCTATTTTAAAATTCTTTAAATGGTGCTCGATAGCTTCTCGAATATTTGTGTTAATGTTGCTGCAATCTGAACAAAGGGCTTCTATCTTAATATCTTGATTTGATGATTTTATTTGTTTAAAGAAAGTATTTGTGGCACCTGATAACTGATCGATTAGATCATGAAATCCTCTAAAGCTTCCATGAAGCAACACGAAATCTTTTACAGAACAATCGAGCAATTCTGTAATCTTCTGATTTACTCCGGTAAATGTTTTTTCAATGAATTGAATGAGGTTTTCATCTGAACCGCTAACAATACCCACAATAATAATTATTTTCTGTATGTATTATAAAATTAGGACGAACTGGAGGATTCAGAAAATATAAGTAGTGATATCGAACACCCTGAATTGGTGATTTAAATCACTCTTTCTGTTTTTGAAACATTTGCTTTTAATCCATTGGGAAAAAGCAGTTTTTCAACACGCTTAAGGAAATTATTTATGTCGAGGGGTTTGGTAAATACCGAGGCAATTCCTAGTTTTTTAACAATGTACAAATAATATGGGTTATTTCCTGAGATGGCAATTATTTGACTGGTCGGGCTATGAGACTGGATATGATTTATTAATTCTATTCCTTCCATCTTGGGCATTACTATATCGGTAATTACAAGATCGTAGTAGTTGTTTTTAATTTTATTCAACGCCTCCAAACCATCTTTTGCTGTTTCAGCACATATATTAAGATGGGTAAAAAGGGTATATTTAATAAACCTTCTGTCTATAATATTATCATCTACTACTAAAACTCGCATCTCGTAAACTCTTTATTTGAAATACGGTTTGCAAGGCAAACAGTTAGATGATTTAGATAAAACGATTAAACTGGATGATAAATGATTAGTTTTAAGCTATAAGTTATTCCTCCTGGGCAAGATGGGCATCTTGCAGAACCGATTCAACCTTGTCGACAAGATATTGGAGGTCGATGGGTTTTTTTACAAAATCGATGGCTCCCATGTTCATAATTTTCTCAATATTTTCCTCATCGGTAAGCGCTGAAACAACAATTACTGGTGTGTTAACGGTTTTTTCATTTTTACGTATTTCTTCGAGAAAATCGAAACCGCTAATTTTGGGCATTAAAAGATCTAACAGAATAAGATCAGGAGTTTGCTTGTCGATTATATTGTATGCCTCTTTGGCGTTAAGTGCAGTTTCAATTTGATATCCTTTTTCATCAAGTATGGCCTCAAGAAGCACAACATTGGTCGTGGAGTCATCAACTACAAGTATTGTGTAATCTTTATTTTCAGTCATTTTAGGCTTTTTTTGTAATTCTGATATCGGTTGATATTTTTAGGCTTATCATGGTTTGCTCTTATTGTAAATATAACTAAAATAGTGGGAATAATGCAAGATAATAGGGCTAATCTGTTTGAGATATGTTATTAACGACGAATGATCTAAATCACCAAAATATTTCAATTTAGCTTTTTATTAGGCTTTTTTTTTCTAATTTTAATAGAGAAACAATGATAGGCCGAGCAACTATGGAGTTTAATGCAACAACTGCTTTAATACCTTTTGAGTATTGCCTTACTAAGGAACAAAAAGAAGCTATAAGCGAAAATAGCAATACAGTTCGGTACAATAAGAAGGAGGTGATATTTCGTCAAAACACACGGACATCCCATATCATGTTTGTTAAATCGGGTATGGTTAAGATTTTTAAGGAAGGAAGGAATAATAAATTCATTATACTCAAAGTTGCCGTAGTTGACGATTTTCTTGGCTTGCTCTCAATTTATGGTCGCGATACGCATCAATATTCTGCGTCGGCAGCCATGGAAACCGAAATTACTTTTATCGACATAAGCACCTTTAACGAGGTATTATTTTCGAATGGTACGTTTGCGAATCATTTCATTCAGCGCATATCTAACGATGGGTTGTATATTTTCGAAAGACTAATGAGTCAATCGCACAAACAGCTTCCTGGAAGAATAGCAGATGTAATTCTTTATTTTTCTGAACAAATATTCAAAAGCAATGAATTTGAATTTCCATTTACAAGAAGAGAGTTAGCAGAATTGGCTGGTACAACAAAAGAGAGTTTTATTCGCACACTGGCCGAGTTTAAGAACGACAAGATTATTAATTTAGATGGTTCTGCCGTGAAGATAAATAGCCTAAAAATTATTAAAACACTCAGTCAATTAGGATAAGAATTAGTACATTCAGGCATGCGAATAATTATTGTAGATGACATCTTTACCAACAGGCTGCTTTTATCCGAGATTTTAGAAGATTTGGGGTATGAATTTTTTTTAGCAAAAAATGGACGCGAAGCAGTGGATGAGGTGGCTGTTAAAGAATATGATCTTGTTTTAATGGATATTGAAATGCCTGTAATGAATGGCGTGGAAGCCACATAATACATTCGCGAAGAAATGCCGGAACCTAAAAATAAAATCCCCATTGTCGCTTTAACAGCTCATAATCCAAAATTATTTTTCGACGATTATAACGATGTCGGTTTTTCTAACTTACTTACAAAGCCTTATTCTGTTATTAAGATTAAAGAACTTATTGAGGATTTTGTAGTCAGCTAAAATTTGTTTGCTTTCACATAGTCATTTAACAGCTTGGTGTTTATCAAGGAAAGGATTCGAGTTAGTCCTGCGGCATCCGTTTTATCGAAGTTATTCAGCTTATCACTATCAACATCAAGAACAGCTACTACCTCGTTTGCCTCATTAACCATTGGTATTACCAATTCAGATTTTGATCGTGAATCGCATGCGATATGATCGGGAAATGACTCAACATCTTTAACAATGATTTCTTCTTTTGAAAGCACACTTGCCCAGCATACTCCCTTTGGGTATTCAAGTTCCTGACATGCTACAGGACCCTGATATGGACCAACTAATAACCTGCCGTTTTGCACAAAATAAAATCCTATCCAGAAATATCCGGGGTTTTTGTGGTACAATACTGCATTTATTGTAGCAAGTTGGGAAATAAACGATGTTTCTTTCGAAAGCAATGCTTCTAATTGGCTGAATAACCTTTGGTATTTAGCTTCTTTTTTTGACATACCTGAATTTAAAAAAGAGACAAAAAAAAATAACCCTAAAAGTAGGATTATTTCTTTTCGAATATATAGATTTTTCGTGGTTATGCCGGAATAAATGTGTATTCACGAATAATTCTAAATAGGTTATGCGGAAGTGGTTTTAAAATAATTCGCTTATCACCTTTTTCGTAAAGCACGTAGTTGTAATAAGAGAAACATTGCAGGTTGGTAGGTGTAATGCCATGCATACTTAATTCATCTCGTGATAAGCATGCTCCTTTGTTAATTTTGTTGCCGGAAGTTTTTACTAATGTTTCCATACTTTTTGAGATTTGGTTCCGCTGCTAAACTAATATAAACCAACCCATGTAGTTAAGGAGGAGGTGGTGATATACCTTTCTAGTATATGATGATTTACATCACCTTTAACAAACTTTAACAGGATCACTGGAATCAATTAATATTAATAGAAATGAAATAAGTATCAGTATCATAGTAAGTTAAAACAAAAAGTAAAAAAATATGTCATTCCATGTGAAATGACTCAGGGTAATTTCAATACTAAGTGTGTAGTAGTAAAGAAGAAAAAATTTTTACCTCATTTATGGACAATCTTTATTATTATTGATTAATTAAAAAAATAACTATGAAACCTTTATTTATTCCATTTCTGATTTTAGCTCTCCTTTTTGTATCATGCGAAAGGGAAGACTCAGCCGATGTAAACCAGGACCGCATTTATACGATCTACAGTTTGGTTTATGAAGCCGACCAGGATATTACTTATGCTAGGGCGTGGTTTCAGTTTGGATCCGCAGTTGGCACACTATTGGAACTCAGTGAACCCAGTAATGTTTCTTTTAACGATCAGCGTTTATCTTTTCAAAATGCATTTGCCTATTATGAAAAATCACTGCCAGGTAAAACAACG
>DNTK01000365.1 GCA_003508755.1 Bacteroidales bacterium
GGCCAGTTTCCGTCATTAAAGGTCCAACCTCCCGGCATCATCCAAATGGCAGTCCATGTGCCTCTTCCGGGAGGCACCTTGGCACGGACTTCAACTTTGGCATATTGCCAGTCGGCTTTTGAGACCAAACGGGCCGACGTAAAATCTTTATCTCCATATTTCTCGTTGATAGCTGTAATCTTTAAAATACCATTTTCAACCCGGGCATTTTCAATGCGTGCTTCGGTATAAAACTGGGCTTCGTTATTTCCCCAACCTGCTGAATTACCTTCGCTATCGTATGCCCATTTTGAACTATCAGGCAATCCGGTATAGTCAAACTCATCGGACCAAACCAATTCGTATCGTGGTGTTTCCATGTTGCATGCAAACAGTAAAAGTACTATGCCTAAACCTAGACTGATTTTGAATACACTCATTTTTATTCAATCATTAATAGTTTTTTATTTTTCCGTATCCTCCTCGCCCTGGTGATGTACTTTTCCGCGTCGCTTGATCAATGCATCTCTTATTTCGTGTGCTCTATCTTCTGAGATGGAGTATGTCCACATTAATAAAATTGCAACTAAAGCAAAGAATATCGGAATAAGGATATCTGCCAGTCGAAGGTAGGTCATTGATTCTGCTGTTTGAACTTCGGCGTTTTGGTTAAATCCGACCATTTTTAAAACAACGCCACTTACCAACATTGCCAGTCCATTTCCAATTTTCACCATTAACCAATAGACTGCTCCAAACATGCCTTCGCGCCTTGTACCGTTATTGAGCTCATCTAAATCGCATACATCGGCAGTCATCGACATCATTAAAGTAAATAAGCCTCCAATACCAAAAGAAATCAAGGGCAAGGGGATAAACATTAGCCATGGATTGGCAGGATTAAAGCCCCACCATTTTAACACATAGCCTATAATGGAAAGGAAGGTTGAAATAATGAATGCGTTTTTTTTGCCCACTTTTGTTGATATCCTGGTAATGATAGGAATTATGAGAAATGCTGTACATGCAGCATTGATGGTACTAAACCAGGGAGGCCAGTATCCTGTATCAGACATACTGCCATTAAAAATATAGTACAGAATGATAAAATACGAAAACTGGGCGATGGTCTGAAAACCATTAAAAATTAAGAAGGTTGCTCCACATAATTTTACAAAAGGCTTGCAGGATAAAGTTTGTACGATCGCTGACCAGAACTCCTTTAAGTTAGCTGCCATGTTCTTTATGCTCAACTTTGATTCGCCTTTTAAATCGGGCAGAACAAGCTCTTTACAGAACAACGCCGGCAGGGCTCCCAGGATAATACTAAAGCCTCCAACCCAGATAGATAGCACCCTGACGCCTTCGGTAGACTCCTCAAAAAATAAATCGGGATTACCAATTAATGGCCAAAACCAGGGAGCAATCATCCATGCCATTTGCCCGAAAAACTGCCCTACTGCCATAAGCCTTGTTCGTTCATTATAGTCAGGGGTCATTTCATAACCCAACCCAATAAAAGGAGTAGAGTAGATGGTGAAGGAGATGAAAAATATAATGGAAAGGACTAAAAAGTATACAAAATTATAGGCTTGTGAATTTTCCGGGTACATTTGCCATAGCACCATAAAGGCAATTCCGGTTAACAAAGTTCCCAGTAAAATATAGGGTTTTCTTCTTCCCCAGCGCGAACGGGTATTGTCTGTTATAAATCCCATGATGGGATCTATCAATGCATCGAATATTTTTGGCAAAGCTGCCACTAATCCGGCCATTGCAGGATCCATTTTAAACCCATAAATCAGGTAAAACATAAATACCCCTAAAGCTGCTGGATATAGATTTATGGTTAATTGTCCTGCTCCATAGGCAGCTTTCTGCCCAAGAGGTACAATGTCTGCTTTAGCCGTTTTATAATGCGCCATTCGATAGGATTTTTATTTGTCGATCATGTTCCAATATTGGTTAGTTAGTTTGGTTTTCTTTAGGGTTTATAGGTATTCTTTATAGTAATTCAGGATAAAGTTCCTGCATAACAAGTTTTGGTTTTCTGTCTACCGTAAATATTCCCCAATGCTTCTCGGCACCCAGCGGATTATTTGGATTTCCCTTCCAGTCTTCGTCAAATGCCTCAAAAAAGAAGGTGGTAATGTTTTTCGTACGGGCTAAGTCCATAATTTCCCGGTAGTATTGCTGCTGTTTTTCCTGGCTGGCTCTTTCACCAAATTCCGTGGCAATGGTTGCCCAGCCGGCTTCACTAATAACAATGGGTTTATCCGGAATTGCCTGTTGCACTTCAAGCACTTCGTCAATAGTTTTTATCATGCCGGAATCAATGTCGTATCCTACCCAAATGGGGTATACATGGATGGCCAGGAAATCAACTTCACGGGCTAAATCTGCCCCATTATCTGCCCACCACTTGTAGTTATCGGCAACCGTTACAGGTTGCTTAATGGCTTTTTTTACTTTCTTCACATAGGAAATTACAGTATCCACATTTACCATATGATCATTCCAGTCAACCAGTGCTTCGTTGCCAACATTCACCGCTACTACTATATCCTTGTATTTGTTGGCCAGTTGAATTCCTTTTTCTATTTCTTTTATGTTCTCGAGCCTGTTAGCAGCAAGTTTTTCTTCAGGAATCGGTTCTGTAAGCCATGCACAGGTTTCATGAGCACTGAGCTCGGCATCGAGCCAGATACCCAGCATAACTTTAATATCAATATTGTTTTCTTTAATGGCCCGAAGGGTCATTTCTGAGTTTTCCTTGCTGTCATAAAGTCGGATTAACTTAAAATTGCCATCCTTGGAAAGAATATTTAGATCTTCAAGTATTTCTTCGTAAGATGGATTTTTAGCTCCATTGCCTCTATCTGGATGCTGTCCGCTTCGGAATCCTGAATAGCAGACAGCACGTGAAACTCCCACTAATAGGGAGGTATTTTTTTGTTTCATTAATTCGGTCTTATGAGATTTTTCGGTAATTACATACCGGGTTGTCTTATTTTTTTCTTTAAATCCAATAATCCCCAGCGAAATGGCTACCAGTCCAACTGAGAATAGCAAAAACATCATGTTGCTCTTAATGGTCATCATATCAACTTCTTATTTTTTTCAGACATTTAGTTTATTGTATTTATGCGATTCAGAATTTCAGTTTTTCAGTTTTATCCCATAATCCCCAAAATGCGCCTACATCACCCTCCGAATCGGTTTTCCAGGGTTCATCGAAAGAAGAGAAATAAAAAATATCGATTGCTTCTTCACGCGACCATTGTTGGGTATTGATAAAATAGCTTAATGCATTATGGAAAGAAGGCACTGCACCGTAAAATTCTTCCCCTCTGCTTGGCCAACCTGTTTCTGTAATGATAACCTTTTTACCACCGGAAGCTTTCATTGCCCTGTGATACATATCTTTCATGTACAAAAGGGAATATTCGAATGTGCATCCTTCCCAAAAAGGATAGCAATTTGCAAGGATTACATCGCAAGCTTGTGTAATTTGAGTTCTGTTCTCGAACTCGTAATAAGCATCCACATATCCTACAGGAATATCCTTTGTTTCGTTCTTAACCTGATAAAGATGTACCAGCAGTTCTTCTTCTGTTAAATCGCCACGATACATTACCTCATTGCCAACTGCAATAATATCGGCATGCCCATTATTAGCAAGCTCAATAAGGTTCTCAATTTCTTCCTGATTAATTTTGTCGCTGGCACCGAGCCATGCACCTGCCAGAACTTTCAACTCAAATTCCCTGGCGATCTCAGGAATAAATTCATTCCCGTCGGTGCATGAAAAGGTACGTATCCATTTTGTGTAAGGAGCAATAAGCTCAAGTCTATGACGAATTTGCTCCTTGGTAATTTTATCGCCAGGGCCCTGCCCCTCAACATAAGGACTGAAACAAATACCATGGACCTTATTTAACATTGCTTGCTTAAACAAAGCACTCAGGTCGTGGTGCTCTGTAAAGGGAGCTCCAACGCCGGCGAGGGATAATATTTGTTCACTTCTTCCTGACATAACTATCTGTTTTTAGGGTTATTCCTTTATTGAAATTTCTATGCGCACAACATCGCCTTGCCGTCTAAAGATGGATTGACTTAAATCCTCTGAGATGACAAGGCCATCAAGAGTTTCCACTTTGTTATTGTGAAAATAAATCGAAATCCTCTCCTCGTTACCGAGGGTATATACCACGGGTACCTGACAAATGGTAAATCCAAGTTGGCTGGGTTGAAGTGGAAGTACTTCTTTATTACCGGATAAAGCGATGAATTCAAAATCTTTACTTTTTTTCAGAAACTCATTTTTGTTGAGCAGGCTCGTATTAAAAGTAATTTTACCATCAACAACTATTACCCCCAACTCGCCCATTCGGGAAATCACATCCTCTTTTACCTGACCTGTCATTCCAGGCTGCTTCACACCAGCATTTCCGGGAGTATGCGAATAGGCATCGGTTGGAAATGCACCATACAATTCCGGTGATTTATACAATCCGATACCTGCCTTAATTTCATAGTAATGGTTCTTTAATTGACCCATGGTATCAGCATCAACCCCCTCTTCAACACTTCTGAAGAAATATTCTTCGGCTGCCAGCAATAGTTTTGATACCATATGCCAGTAGATACTTCCTAATCC
>DNTK01000356.1 GCA_003508755.1 Bacteroidales bacterium
TCTTTCGCTCTTGCTCAAGACTCACACTCCAAACTGATTTGTGATCCCAAGCGGTCAAATTTCGAACTTTGTCTTAGAAGATTTAGAGGCAATAACGAATGTGATTCGTAGTGGTATACTTGAGCAAAGTTAATACTCTATACCATATGTTAGGATAATAAATTCAGGATTAAATGAAAGTTGCCTTCTTTTTGTTACAATATTTTAAAGGTTCTACCTGCCTTTTGTTACAAACAAAACTCTATTTACGTACTCTTTATTACAAATATTTGATATATTTACCTGCTCTTTATTACAAATTATTGCTATTTTTACCTCCTCTTTATTACAAGGCAAAAGCTAATGATACAAAGAAAGGCATATAAAACACTCCTTGATTGGAAAGTTTCAAAGATTAGAAAACCAATGCTATTAAGGGGAGCTAGACAGGTTGGTAAAACCACATTAGTAAAAGAGTTTTCAAAGGAATTTGAAAGCTATATAGAACTAAACTTGGAACGGGAAGCAGATAGAAATATTTTCAACACCGACAATATTACTAACATATTGAATGCAGCCTGTTTATTAAAGGGCATTACTCCTGACAAAGGTAATACACTACTTTTCATCGATGAAATTCAGGAGTCTCCTAAAGCAATACAACTATTAAGGTATTTTTATGAAGAAAAGCCTGACCTATTTGTTATTGCTGCAGGCTCATTACTTGAATTTGCTTTAAAGAAAGTTCCTAGTTTCCCTGTTGGCCGAATAGAATATCTCTATTTGCATCCTTTGAATTTCCAAGAGTATTTAGGAGCTATTAGGAATGATATCGGGAAAGAAACTATAAAAGCAATTCCTATCCCCGATTATGCCCATGAGACTTTATTAGGATTATTCCATGAATACGTACTAATTGGCGGCATGCCCGAAATAGTTAATAACTATATTAATGATAACAACATTGCATCATTATCTAAAACTTATAATCGCTTATGGCAGGCATACAAAGATGATGTTGAGAAATACGCAAAAAATGATACTGCAAGGAAAGTAATTCGACATGTTATTAACACAGCTCCAAATGAAGATACCAGAATTAAATTTGAAGGATTTGGCAATTCTAACTACCGTTCCAGAGAAGTTGGTGAAGCAATACGCTCTTTAGATTTGGCTAAGATAATTAGGTTAATTTACCCATCAACAAACCTTGAACCACCTATTACCGCAGACTTCAAAAAACGTCCAAGGCTTCAGTTTCTAGATACCGGAATGCTAAATCATATCTTGCTTCTTCAAGCAGAGATGATAGGATTAAAAGATTTAAGTAATGTATACCGCGGAAGGATAATTGAACATATAGTTTATCAGGAACTAATTTCAATACACGAAGAAACTGCCTTCAATCCTCATTTTTGGGTGAGGGAATCTAAAGATTCAAATTCGGAAGTTGATCTGATATATAGGTATGAAAAATATATTATTCCGATTGAAATTAAGTCGGGGAAACAAGGTAAATTAAGGTCATTGCATCAATTTATAGAACGTACTAATCATCCTTATGCAATTAGACTTTATGCAGGCGTATACAAAGTAGAAGAAGCAAAAACTCCAGGAGGAGTACCTTATTTACTAATGAATTTACCCTACTATTTAGGAAGCAAAATCCCTGAATATGCAGATTACTTTGTGAAACACCATTCTTTGGAGCGTGATTCTTGATTAGCATCTTATCAGCAGTAATTATTGTAGAATTTTAGGAAATTCAGAAAGAGTTACTTTGAATCACTTGGATTAATTAATGCATCCATTAAAGGGGCAGTAAATAGGTTGCAGAATGATAATGTCCATAATTTCCTTTTTCTTAATATTTCGAACCACGTAAATCAATATAAACGATTGTTAAATAAATAATTACTGTAAATATCCTCCTCTGGGTTATAAAACAAAAAACTCTGCAATATCTTACCAGTTGCAGAGTTTGTTTTATTTGTGATCCCACCGGGATTCGAACCCAGATCATCAGAACCGGAATCTGACATTCTATCCATTGAACTATGGGACCAAGTGGCGGCAAATTTAACACTTTTTTCTTATTGGTTTCATGCTTACCAATAGAGTATTTTTTAATACAAAAAAATTAAAGGTGGTCGAAACAAATTCATCCAATATGACTTTCTTAATAAAAGCTCATTTTAAAAAAGCTTACATTCACACCAAAATTCGAAAACATGGCCTGGGAACGACGATGGTTTCAATACGCAATTCTTTTATTTCTTGCCTTTATCTGGGGCAGTTCCTTTATTCTGATGAAGGTTGGATTAAAAAGCTTCAGCAGTCCGCAGGTTGCGGCTATCCGCATGCTTTCCGCCTCATTGGTTCTTTTGCCCCTGTCAATCAGGCACCTGAAGGGAATAACCAGAAAAGAATTATTTTATCTATTAATTGCAGGTTTCATTGGAAGTTTTCTTCCCGCCTTCCTTTTCACAAAAGCACAAACCCGCATCGATAGTGCCTTGGCTGGCATGCTGAATTCCCTGACACCTGTTTTTACTCTCCTTATTGGCCTGCTGTTTCATCGCACCAAAACCCGATGGATGCAGGTTATCGGTGTCATTATCGGATTAATTGGAGCTATGGGTATCATTTCCTCCGGAGAAACCATCGCGCTAAGAAATGTAAACAGCTATGCATTTTTCATTGTAGCAGCCACAACTTGTTATGCGATTAATGTAAACGTGGTAAAAACAC
>DNTK01000227.1 GCA_003508755.1 Bacteroidales bacterium
CCATTGAACAAGACCATCTTAAAACTCTTTTGAGATACTTGAATCAGTGCGTTTTTTTCTTGCTGGTGCATGAGTAAAAAAATCTAAACCTTATCTGACCATAGGTGATATATATCATCAAATTGTTTTCTTCCGTAAAGTTACTCAAAATCAATGATTAGCAGGATTATATGCTAAAAAAAAGAGCACACTTAAACCCATGTGTTGATTTAAAATATCCTTTTTTGTAACTTATGGCTAACTCATCAACAACCAAGCAATCATGAAAAAGTATATAAAATTATTCGTTACCATCCTGGTTGGAGCAATGGTTTTAAGCAGTTGCTCTAAGACTGTTAAAGTTGGCTTCCTGATGGATGACTCAAAAACCGGCCGTTGGTCTACGGACAAAGAACTATTTATAAAAAATATTGAAGAACTTGGAGGTACGGTTGTTTTTAAAGCAGCTGAACACGATGCCCAAAGACAAGAGCAGCTGGCTCAGGAAATGTTGCAAGAGGGCATTGATGTATTGGTCATGGTGCCCACCGATATGAACGAAGCAGCAAAAATAGTGCTGATGGCTCATAAAAAAGGTATCCGCGTTGTTTCGTATGATCGGTTAACAAAGAACTGTGGTCTTGATTACTATGTTTCTTTTGATCATGTAAATGTGGGAGAGTTGCAGGCAAAGTATTTAACTGCTGCTTGTCCGACCGGGAAGTATGCCATTATCGGTGGGGCGATAAATGATAATAACTCTTTTTTATTGCGCTTGGGTCAATTGAATGTGCTACAGCCACTTATCGATCGAGGTGATATTCGTGTTGTATTTGATAATTACGTGCAGGAATGGTCTCCAGATGAAGGATACCGACTTATGAAGGAATGCCTCAAAAAACATGGGGATGTTGATGCAGTGCTGGCTGCCAATGATGAATTGGCTGGAGGAGTAATTAGGGCATTAAAAGAAGCCGGCATTGACGAAGGAATATGTATTTCCGGTATGGATGCCGACCCTGAAGCATGTCAACGCGTTATTGCAGGAACACAAAGTATGACGGTTTATAAACCCATTGAAGCCATTGCTGTAAAGGCTGCCGAAATAGCCATGCAGATAGCCACAGAGGATAATGCACCAAACATGAATTTATCTGTAAACAATGGCTTTAAACAAGTTCCTGCTGTTCTTTTGCCAGCCATGGTCGTAAGTAAAGAAACCATCGATTTAACCGTTATTGCAGATGGCTATTTGCAGGAACAAAATATCAGGCCATAAAACAAAAAAAGGCAATCACCTTATTTTAGTGTATTGCCTTTTAGTATTTCGCCACCAGGGGCATCCTTCTGCCTAAGCCAAAAGCTTTCGAGGATACCCTCAGGATAGGAGGAGTCTGAAATCGTTTATATTCATTCATGTTAACCATGCGAATGGTTCGTTCCACCAGTTTGGAGTCGTAACCTAAAGCAATAATCTCTGATGCCGACTTCCTCAGCTCAATGTAGTTATACAAAACAGTGTCCAGCAAATCATAATCCGGCAGTGAGTCAGTATCTTTTTGATCGGGTCTTAATTCTGCCGATGGAGGTTTTGTAATGGTGTTTTCCGGAATGACTTCTTTTTCGCGGTTAATAAATCTTGCAAGTTTAAATACATCTGTTTTGTATACATCTCCCAGAACAGATAACCCTCCATTCATATCGCCGTAGAGTGTCCCATACCCAACAGCTGCCTCACTTTTGTTGGACGTGTTTAATAAAATATTTCCAAACTTGTTTGAAACGGCCATGAGCAGTGTTCCCCGGATTCTGGCCTGAATATTTTCTTCTGCAATATCCGCAGGAAGGTCTTTAAACAATGGATTAAGTTGCTTTTCAAATTGGTCAACGATTTTCTGGATGGCAATAATATCATATTTTACCCCCAGGTTTTCTGCCAGGGTAATAGCATCTGAAACCGAGTGGTCCGACGAATATTTTGATGGTAAGAGCAAAACACGAACATTTTCGCTGCCCAGAGCATACGCTGCAATTACAAGTGTTACAGCAGAATCAATACCTCCGGAGAGTCCCAGAACTGCTGTATTAAAACCTATTTTTTTGAAATAATCGCGAACACCAAGAATCAGGGCATCGTGCATTTTGTGCAGACGCTCGGCAATTGGAAAACTATCGGTGGTTTTCTGGGTCTTTAGTACATCTTCCAGGTTATAGCTTGCAAAAGATTCTTCAAAGAAGGGCATCCGATCATAAATTACACCATTTGCTCCGACAACTCTCGAGCCACCATCAAAGATTATTTCGGTATTGGCACCAACCTGGTTTACGTAAAAAACCGGCAGGTTGTATTTCTTTGCGTTATTGCCCAATATTTCGCGTTTAATGCTATCGTGGTTGTATGCAAAGGGCGATGCAGCAATATTAATGATAAAGTCGGGCTGCTGCTTTGTGAGCTCTTTAACCGGATTTTGCCTGTAGAGTTTTTCTTTTCCGAAGCCCGATAGTAAGGGTTGCTCGTACCAAAGGTCCTCACAAATGGTTAGCGCTATTTGCTTCCCTTTAAATTTGATTAGTTGAAATTCATCGCCCGGTTCAAAATACCTGTACTCATCAAAAACATCGTATGTGGGCAGTAAGGCTTTCTTAATAGTGTGTAAAACCTTTCCATTGTAGCAAAAGAATGCTGCATTATAAAGGTTCTTTCCCGATTTTTTTTGATTAATTAATGGAGCACCCACAATGGCAGCAACATTGGTGCTTGCACTCGCAATGGTTGATATGGCCTTTTCGGTAAGTTCAATGAAGTATTTATGTTCGAGCATATCCAGTGGGGGATATCCACAAACCGATAACTCGCTGAATACAATTAGGTCGGCTGATTCATTCTTTGCCTGTTCAATAGCTGCAAGTATTTTATTAGTATTTCCCTCGAAATCACCAATAATATAATTGAGTTGTGCAAGTATTATTTTCACGTTCCGAACCAGTTAAAAGGTTATGCCCATGCGGAGTGATACCACACGGGAACTTATTCTGGGACTGGGCTTAAACACATCAATAAAACCATTGTCATAAACAATGGTAAAAGACAAGGATGTATCTTCACCAAGCGCATAATCAATGCCACCTCCAAAATGATAACCGAGATTGTATAAGCTTATTTCGTCTTTTATTGAATCATCATTAAAATCGCCCGCGGTTTCGTCCGATGCGCGGGCCTTTATATTAAACTGATTGGTAAACCCCACAACTACGTGAAAACGCATGTAACCAATTTCGTTGCTCCGTAATTTTAAACCTAGTGGAATATTAATATACTGGAATGTGTATTTTACTTCCTTTCCGGCCAGGTTATAAGCAGAGTCGTATACATTTAACTCATTATTGGCAGTTCCATCATAAATGAGTTTTCCTCCCTGGCCTCCAATACCAATACCAGTAGCAAAGGCATAGTTTTTCGCAAAGTAGTTTTCGATATTCAGACCACCAGAAAAACGCACAATGGAACCATTTCCCTTCACATCTTTTGATTCTGGCGATAGCCAAGCAATGTTGGGTGAAAAATATACACCGAATTTTAAATCCTGACTATTTGCATATATTCCCAACAATAATAAGCTTAAAAGTATTGTAATGCGCTTCATACGAAATAGGTATTATAAAATGCAAAATTAATGCGATTACAGATTATATGAAAAATAGAAGGTTATTCTTACTAACAATATACATGATACCGTAAAGATACCTCTATGTTTTAAAAACGTGCACAACTTTCTTGGTTTCGAAGAATTCAAGATTGAAAAAATCAGTGATATTCCTGATGGTATACCAATTTTCAAAATCGGCTAACTCATCTTTTAAATCGCCGCCTTTAAGGTAAAGGACACCATTTGGGATAGTATGGTTGCTTTCTTTTGAAATATTGTTTCTTACCCAGGCGTAAAATCTTGGAAACTGAGTGACTGCGCGGCTTACGATAAAGTCGAACTTATCCTTAATTTTCTCGGCTCTTTGCTGTTCTGCCTTACAATTAGTTAACTGCAGCTTTTCAATAATATCATTTACAACCTTTATTTTCTTACCAATAGAATCAATGAGGTAGAAATTGGTTTCGGGAAACATTATTGAAAGGGGAATACCGGGAAAACCACCACCTGTGCCAACATCCATTACCGTAGCTCCTGGATTAAAGTTTACGCACTTGGCAATTGACAGGCTATGGAGTAC
>DNTK01000247.1 GCA_003508755.1 Bacteroidales bacterium
CCCGGTTGTGAATATAGCCATTAAAGAAGCCGGATTAACCCCAGCCGATATCTCTGCTGTTGCTTATACAAGGGGGCCTGGTTTGTTAGGATCCCTTTTGGTGGGTACAAGCTTTGCCAAAGGATTTTCATTGGCTAATGCCATACCGCTCATCGATGTAAATCACTTACATGCACATATACTCTCATTGTTCCTTCAGGAAGAAGGCGAAAACAAAGCAATGCCGCCATTCCCCTTCATCTGCTTGCTGGTTTCAGGAGGACACACACAAATTCTCATCATACACGATTATCTGCACTCAGAGATCATCGGACAAACTATTGACGATGCAGCTGGTGAAGCTTTTGATAAATGTGCAAAAGTTATTGGCTTGCCCTATCCGGGGGGTCCATTAATTGATAAGCTTAGCAAAGAAGGAAATAAAGACGCCTATAGTTTTAACAAACCCAATATTCCTGAGCTCGATTATAGCTTTAGCGGATTAAAAACTTCATTTCTATATTATTTACGTGACCAGCTAAAAACTGACAAAGCGTTTATTGAAAACAATAAAGCAGATATTTGTGCTTCCATCCAGTCAACTATTATCGAGATTTTACTAGATAAACTAAAAAAGGCGTGCAAAAAAACCGGCATACATCATGTTGCCATTGCTGGAGGAGTATCCGCAAATAGCGGATTAAGGGAAAGCCTAATCGATACCGGCAAGCAAGAGGGCTGGCAGGTGTACATTCCTGAGTTTAAATATTCCACCGACAATGCTGCCATGATTGGAATAGCCGGCTATTATAAATTTCGCGAAAATCAATTTGGTGAGTTAAGTGCTGCCCCCTTTGCAAGGAATAAAGTATGAATGTGAAAACAGTGTTCAGTAAACCTTAAAAATGGATGAAATGCCAGTAATTGATAACTCAAAGCGGAATTGGGCAGTTTAGATGCTTTTGGAATGAATAATAATGACGCACATCTTGGGGAATACTCTATTTGGATATTGAAATCAAATTGCCCAGTACTTGGTATTTGTCATTTATTAGGTGTTTTTGTTATCCGAATTTAAAATTCTCCCAATACTTGGCGGGCCAATTCCACTGCTTTATCGAACTCATCTTCGAGTAGGTGATTAATTCCTCTGCACCCCTTAACCACTTCTTTTGCCCAAAGCACATATTCAACTTTTCTGCTTCGGTTCCATTCAATTCGTGTAGTTAAAATATCTAATATATTACAGGTTTTATCAGCAATTTTTATCAGTTTGGCCTCATCAGAAAGTGCATTTGCCCCTTCAACCTGTTTGCGTCGTCGAATTTCTTTAGCAAGCTGCATATCGTCTGTAACTTCCAGGACTAGATTCTTAATATCGACACCAAAAAGTTGCTCAACTTCTTCAGGAGTAGCATCGGTATCTTCAATGGTATCGTGCAAAACAGCAGCTATTAGCAAAGAATTGTTTAAGTTTTGAATGGTATGTGCCAGTAAGTTTACCACCTCTATAGGATGATTTATATAGGGGATATCTCTTACTCCTTTTCGTCGCTGATAGGTATGTTTTTGGGCAGCAAATTCATAGGCCTTCGTTAAGTCATTTAAGCTATTCATACAACCTGTTAGTTATTTATTTTGTTATGCTTGTAAAATTACTCTATTATTGTTTAAGACTTGAAATCCATCAAATATTTACCATTTGATAATTGAGAATATCGATTTTATTGTAAATTTAAATGCCTAAACTTTAATAAACTTTCAGTTGTTCCATGGAAAACCTACTAATTGCAAGTACTAAGCGAACTCCTGAGGTAAGCTTTAATACCGACGGGAGGTTAAAAATTAGTGGGCGTTCTATACCCGAAGATCCATCGAAGTTTTATGATCAACTATATGAATGGACCTTTCATTATTGCCAAAATGCAAAGAGCAACACTACCATAGATATATCGCTTGAATATTTTAACAGTGGTTCCTCTAAGGCTTTGCTTCACATCCTGCGGGCACTTGCAGATATAGCAAAAAAAGGAAAACAACTGAGTATTAACTGGTATTATGAAGAAGGTGATGACGATATTCTTGAACGTGGAGAATATTATGAATCGATTCTTGATGTACAGTTTAATTTTATTGAAACAGAATAAACCAGCTTACCCCCACCTGTTAAATCTCTTATTTTCTATTAGTTATAAAAGTGGTAAGATAATTGTATCCTGTTAATCTGTTAATTTATCAATCAAAAATTAGGTGGGTATTCTTAATAAATTATATGCATCTGGTTATTTTTGGTTATTTTTAAAAAAACTAGTTAGCGATGAAGAAATACATTTTTATCTCACTTTTTACATTGGTTTTTACTCTGTATACGGATGCCCAGGAAAAAGAAATATGTGAAATAGAGAATATTGCATTTAGTGAAGGGGAAAAACTATCTTATATTATATCCTATAACTGGTTTGTTGTTTTTTCGGAAGTTGGATTGGTTGACATGACAATTAATGAAGAAAACATCAATGGGGTGGATGCATATTATTACAAAGCTACGGGCAGAACTTTTAATTGGTGGGATAAATTCTTTAAAGTAAGGGATACCTATGAAACCTGGGTTAGAAAAGAT
>DNTK01000372.1 GCA_003508755.1 Bacteroidales bacterium
AAACTGCGTGTAAAAGCATAGCTAATTTGGCCGGTAAATCGGCCCTGTGTTTTCTTTAAAGCCATTTCAAAGCCATAAGCTTTGCCATTGCCTTGTCTGATTTCCCCCTCAATAAATGGATTTAACAGCATTTTTGAATGATAAATAAATCCAATTTGGTTCTGCAGAGTTTTATAAAAAAAATCCACACTGAAGTCAATCGCCTTTTCCGGCCATGCGTGTATATACCCCACATTGTATATACTTGAAAACTGGGGTTTAATATTAGGACCTGAGGGTAACCAGACTTCCAGAGAATTAAAAGGACTTAAACTGTTGTTTATTAAATGCACATTTTGCACGGTGCGATTATAGGATGCCTTTAATGAAGAAAAGGTTGCAACTTTATAGGAAAGCGATAAGCGTGGTTCGAGCATAGCCCTGCTATAGTAGTTCTCTCCTTTTTTGTAATAATCTACTTTTGCGGGTTCGTGGTTGCGGTATTGCACAATAAAAGCTTCACCAAAATCACTCCAGTTGTTAATACGTAAACCATAACTAATAAGAAACTTTTCGGCAAGGGTATGTTCATTGCCTCCGTAAAGAATAAATTCGGCAGAATTTACCTCAGAAACAGTCAATTCATCCGAAATATTGGGGTCACTGTAGTTTCCGGGATTAAAAAAATAGCCTCCGAATTTAGCACCAAATTTTACCCGGTTCTGCGGGTTCAGGAAATAAGTAAATTCCGATTTAAGATGTGTGCCGGTTATTTTCGAGTTCCAATTAAATCCGCGGTCGTAATCGGTATGCAGGAAATAGTTGTAATTGCTTGAGTAAAAAGTTGTGTTGGAGAACAAGCGTTCACCAAAAATATGATTCCATCTTAATGTAAAAGAGGTATTGGACCATTCAAGTCCATTTACAAGGTTGTCGGAAGTTTTAGCCAGGAACTTATCCTGTCCATGATAAAGAGTTACAAACAGCCTATCCTTTTTTGTGAGTTTTATGTTTACTTTAGAAGTAAAGTCGGTGAAGAACATATCTCTCAGATTGGGAGAGGTAAGTTTAAACAACCAGCCAAAATACGAACGGCGAAAAGACAGAAAATAGGAGCTTTTGTCTTTAATTATTGGCCCCTCAAGGCTCATTCTTGCTGAAACCAATCCAAAACTGGCACTTCCTGACAATTGATTCATATTGCCATCCTTGGTTCTGATGTCGATTACTGACGAAAGCTTCCCTCCATACTCCACCGGAAAATCGGCTTTGTATATAGTAGCTGATTTTACAGCTTCAGGAATAATTGGGGTAAACAAGCCCAGCATGTGCGATGGATTATAGATGGGAGCTTCATCCAAAAGTATCAGGTTTTGATCGCGACTACCCCCACGAACAAAAAAGTAGCTGGAGCCATCGCTTTGAAAGCTAATACCAGGTAGGTTGTCGAAAGATTTTAACATATCCGTTTCGCCAAGCACGGCAGTTTCCTGTTTTATTTCAAAAGGTTCTACTTTTGTTTGGGCGGCCAGGGAATTAAAAATTAACTCTTCTCGGTTTATTGAGCTAATTACAACCTCTTCTACCATCGATTGTACTGGTTCCAAATCGATATCCCAGGTTTGGTTGCTATTCAATTCAATTATTCTGCTTCCAACCGCATATCCTAAAAATGACGTTTGCAAAGTATACCTTCCTGCAGGCAGTGTTATTGAGAAAAACCCATAATTATTCGACAGGGTACCTAAACCGGTTTCAGGGTTGTAAACAGCAGCACCGATTAATACCTCCTTCGAGGCTCCATCGACTATGTATCCGCTAATGGTGTATTTCTTTTCTATCTTTTCTTCTATTGCCGGTAGATCAGCATTAACTTCCTTAAGTACGATGTGATTGCCGATTAATTCAAACTGAATACCGGCCCCGGTAAAAATTTCTTCGAATACAAGTTGGATTTTTTTGTTTTTACAGGAGTAATTAATTACAGTATCAACAGGAATAGCATTTGGATTGTATGAGAAGTCCATACCCGTTTCCCCGGATAATTCGTTAATTACTTTCTCTAAAGGAATATTTTTAAAACTTACCGATATCTCTTTGTCAGGAATACCGGTTTGTGCATAAATTGAGGATATAAAAAAAACAAAAGCAAAAACCAACAGGTTTTTGCACCAGGAAATGTCATGCTTTAATATAAGGAAAATTATCTGCATCCGGCACCTGAAATATAGAGTTTATCTCCATCTTTTCTTATGGTAAGGTCCAGGGTTGATTTCAGCACTTTCAGTACCGAAGCTAAATCCTGGTTTTGGAAGTCAACCGTAATGGTGCAATCTTTTACAGAATCGCTGATAATAATTTCCATATGGTAAGTGTTCTGTATAACTGCTATTACCTCTGTAAGGGGAGAATTGCTGAAATGCATTTCCAGGGTTTTCCATGAGATGTCATTTTTATCGGCAACAGGTTTCTTCTTTATTGCTTTAACTTGTCTGTCGTAAGTTCCGGTTTCGCCGGCAGTAAGAATTGTTTTTTTAGTGGGTTGCTTCTTTTCCGAAAGTTTTACCGTACCCTGCGTCACTGTTACCTTTATCTGGGTTTGTTTTTTATAAGCCCTAACATTAAACCGGGTGCCCACGACTTCAATTTTGGCTTCATGTGCATTTACTATAAAGGGGAGTTCCTTGTTTTTGGTAACTTCGAAGAATGCTTCGCCCTTAAGTGTAAGTTCCCGGCTGGCTATACCGAAATCTTTCGGGTAGCTTATTTTCGATTTCGCATTTAAGCTTACTATCGTGCCATCAGGAAGTTCAATCGTCTCTGTTTTTGCGAATGTTGACTTAAGGGTTTGTATCTGTGATTGCTTTATTCCGAGGAAGGCAAGACCTGTTATAATGATAATTGCTGCTGCAATTTGCACAATGCGCATTATTGGCAATGTGCGGGTTTTAGCAGGAGTAATTGCATCCAGCATGCGATCCCATTCAGCATTTATATCGATGGTTTCTTTCCTGGCTGCTGTTTCAGTCTGATTCCAAAGTTTTTGAATGGCATTAAACTCCTTCAGGTTCTCGTCTGAATGATCTTTCCATTTCTTAACAAGCATCTGCTCTTCAGCATTGGCTTCACCAGCCAAAAACTTGGTCAGCAATTCGATGGGGACAATATGTTGTTCGTTGTTGCTCATAGCTG
>DNTK01000051.1 GCA_003508755.1 Bacteroidales bacterium
GAATTTTTGGGGAAAACAAGGTACAGGAATTAACAGTTAAAAGTGAGGAGCTCCCAAGCGATATCGAGTGGCACTTTATAGGACACCTTCAAACCAATAAAGTAAAATACATAGCTCCTTATATTTCGATGATTCATGCTGTAGATAGTCTAAAGTTATTGAAAACAATAGAAAAGGAAGCTGCTAAAAACAAACGAATCATCAATTGTTTGCTGCAATGTAAAATCGCTAAGGAGGAATCGAAATTTGGACTTTCCTTTGATGGGGCAAAAGACTTGTTATCCAATGCAGAGTTTACGGCTCTCAGGCATGTCAACATTAAAGGTGTAATGGGAATGGCTACATATACCGATAACCTGGAGCAGGTCAGAGCCGAATTTAAATCCCTATATGATATGTTCAAGCAGTTTAAAGCAAGTTTCTTTATTCAGAAGCCAGATTTTAATATTGTTTCCATGGGCATGTCGCACGATTATAAGATAGCAATTGAACAAGGAGCAAACATGATTCGGATTGGAAGTAGTATATTTGGTGAACGTAATTATTCAAAAACAAAATAAACATGAGCAATCTTTCTGTATCATACCTAGGATTAAAACTAAAAAGCCCAATTATTGTGGGTAGTTCAGGATTAACCGACTCAGTTGATAAGATTATTAAACTGGAGGAATATGGTGCCGGAGCAGTAGTTTTAAAATCAATATTTGAGGAACAGACCAATTATGAGACCGGAAGTATGCTTAACGATAATGCCTATCCCGAGGCAGCAGATTATCTATCGGCATATGTAAAAAACAACACGATTGAGAAGTATTTGAGTTTAATTCAGGAATCGAAGGAAAAGGTCAATATTCCTGTCATTGCAAGTGTTAACTGTGTATCGGTAGGTGAGTGGGTTTCTTTTGCAAAAATGGCCGAAGAAGCTGGAGCCGATGCACTGGAGCTCAATGTGTATGTGCTTCCTACATCAACCAAATATGATTCGGAAAGATATGAAACACGCTATTACGATATAGTTACTGCTGTTAAAAACGAAACGAAGATACCTGTTGCAGTTAAGCTTGGACAGCATTTTACCAATTTACCAAGTTTTATTAATAACCTGTATAAAAGGGGTGCCGATGCAGTAGTTTTATTTAACAGGTTCTATGCTCCTGATATTAATATTGATAAAATAGAGTTTACACCTGCCGATATACTAAGCTCGCCGCAGGAAATTCGTAACTCTTTACGCTGGGTTGGTTTAATCTCTTCTGTAGTGGAAGAAATTGAAGTGTGTGCCTCAACAGGTATTCATAACAGTTCCGCCGTAATTAAACAATTGCTTGCAGGAGCTAGCGCAGTTCAGGTATGCTCAGCACTCTATAAAAATGGACCTGAATATATCAAAACGCTTACCGATGAGCTTAAACAATGGATGAATAAAAACACTTTTGACGAGGTAAAAGAGTTTATTGGGCGGCTAAACTATAAGCGCATCAAGGATCCTAAAGTGTTTGAGCGCTCACAATTTATGAAGTATTATTCGGATAAGAAGTAAGCAAGAATTAAAAAAGGCTTAAAGTATAAGGCCCTAGTTGGTTTCCTGGTGCCTTTTATTTTATTTATAAATAGCTCTCCACCAATTTAATCAGTTCCAGATAAAAGGCTTTTTTCTCTTCCGAAACCTGTTTTAAGTTATCGAGTAAAAGTTCTTTACTAGCTTCTATTGTATCTTTAGAGGTGTTGTGAATCCATTCCTCAATTACTGAAAAAGACTCGATAGCTGTCTGAAAATCGCCATAAATAAAAGCTTCTACAAAGAGATAAATATGCTCGCTGTAATCGAGACCGGATTGCCAGCAAGTCATAATAAGTTCTGTTCTGTACTGGTTGGTAGGTTCAGACCTTAGCTCATTAATTATATAAGGGATAACCTCTTTTTCCTTTAACTGTCCCAATAGTCCGATTACTTCCCTGTGTACTTCATCATTTGTATGATTGTCGAGCAGCCTAACAACAAGAGGAATAATGCTGGCTTGTCCTGTTTGTTTTATTTCTGATAAGGTATGGAGTATTTCCTTGTTATTTTTAGCATTAAGCCTTGCTTGTATCTCTAAATAGTATTTATTCGGTTTTTCCATAGACTATATTTGGTTCGAAGCCCTAACTTGAAAGACCGAAGTTGGACCACACAAGGTTTTCACTACGGTCTCTCAAGTTCTACTTTCAGGCTTTTTGCAAAGTTAATGCTTTACTTCAATCTGTACTATTTCTTTGGTTGAATTCGTGATGCAGAATCTGCTATCGGTGCGATGATTCACTATCCATATTACATCCTCACCAGAACACAATAACCACGTGTTTTCTTTTTCGGGTATGGATATTTTCTGATCGCTGAAATAATCACTGATTTTCTTTTTGCCGCGCATTCCAAAGGGGTAAAAATAATCTCCATGCTTCCAACGTCTCAATTTCAATGGAAACCTCAACTTTTCTGAATCAAAGGTACCCACTTCCCGGTTCCGCTTAAGCACAAAATTCTTATCGGCTGAAAAGCATTTTATCTTTAATGCAATATCACCCAAAAATTCAGAATCGGTTTTTTCGATAGAATATTCTTCTTGTTCATTATCATTTAATGCATACAAGATATAGCTGGTACGGTCTTTAACGATTTTATGACTTTCAGAAAAGTACATAGATCCGGGCTGCTTGCTTACATTCTCCAGAATTCGTTGAGCCGTATCAAAAGAAAATCCGTAAGGCGAAATAATTTCAAAGAGCAATGCGGGAGTAGTATTTTGAGCTTGCATGGCTGAGATATCGATATGCAATAACCCCTGTTGTCGACTGATAATTAATTTTTTTAGTTCTTCGATATGCTTATTAAATATTGTTTCGGCCTCTTTTAGGATGCTGGTTGTGTGGATTACGTTTTTTAGGAAGGACGGGTTCAGTTGCTCAAAATGAGGAATAATATCGTGACGTATAGCATTCCGTACATATTTTGTTTCGGCATTGCTTGAATCTTCACGAAAACCGATTCCCTGTATTTCTGCATAATTTTCAATC
>DNTK01000471.1 GCA_003508755.1 Bacteroidales bacterium
GGATACAGCAAAAGATCGCCGCTAAACTTGCTGGTTTGCAACGAAAACAAGGTGAAACTTAAGCCGATGAATGCAAGAAGAATCAGAAAGTATTTTCTCATACTACTGTTGAGTTAATTATAACAGAGGGTTAATTTAATGATTCTGACGAAAGATATGAAGCGAATAGCGTGTTAGTTTGAGAATATTTCTGTAAGAGCAATAATCGGAAGGCAGACAAATGTAGATCTTTACTTAACAAATTCAAGCATTTGCCATTTGCCCATCGACTCATGATTAACGGGTGTTAGACCTAAATCCAGAAAGGTGGCTTCAACCATCTCGATGTCCTCTTCGAGTATGCCACTCAAAAATAAGCGACCGCAGAAGTTGAGAGCCTGATTATAGTCAGACGCCTGTTCTATTAAGATGTTTCGATTGATGTTGGCGAGAATAATATCAAACTCTATCTCAGGAATTACATCGGTGCTGCCCTTAATTATGTTCATTTCCACCTCGTTAGTAATGACATTTTCTTTAGCATTTTCATATGCCCAGTTATCAATGTCAATACCAATAACCTCACCTGCACCCCTCATTGCCGCAAGAATTCCCAGAACGCCTGTCCCGCATCCCATATCAAGTACTTTTTTATCTTTTAGGTCCATGTTTAGCAGGGCAGAAATCATTAAGCTGGTAGTCTCATGGTGACCTGTCCCAAAAGACATTTTTGGTGAAATGGTAATAACATACTCCATGTTTCTGAACTGCTCATGAAAAGGAGCCCTTATGGCACATTTATGATCCACAACTACGGGATCAAAATTCTTTTCCCACTCTTCGTTCCAGTTTTTCTCATCAACCTGTTCTTCGCTTACAACTGCAGCATGCAAAATATCTTTTACCCCGGCCAACGAAACTTCAAGTATACTCCTATCATACAAACTGGTGGGTATGTATCCAATGGCATTATCACCGTTTTCGGTAATTCCTTCGAAATTTAATGAGTCGAGAATGGCCACCAACACCTCCATCTTATCATCGGAGGCATCTTTGATTTTTATAGTAACAGCTGTATAAATCATAAAATATAAGTTACAAAATATTGGATAATTATACCCAAATATTGGTCACAAAAAAAAGCGGCCATTTTACATAACCGCTTTTTTTATTTTGTCTTGTATGTCTTTAGAAAGCATTGATGATTCCCATAAAATCTTCAGCTTTAAGTGAAGCTCCACCAATAAGGCCCCCATCTACATCAGGATTGGCAAAAAGTTCCGGCGCATTGGATGGCTTGCAGCTTCCACCATAAAGAATGGAAGTATCATCAGCAATTGCAGGTGTGAAATTGGCAGCAATTGCCTCGCGAAGTGCTTTGTGCATTTCCTGTGCTTGATCCGAGGTAGCCGTTTTACCTGTTCCAATGGCCCAGATCGGTTCATAGGCGATAACGATTTTCTTGAAATCTTCTTCAGAAAGCTGGAAAATAGTTTCTTTAAGCTGATTAATAACAAATTCGTTCTGAGTGCCGGCTTCACGAATATCAAGTGCTTCGCCGCAGCAATATATAGGAGTAAGGCCATTCTCCAATGCAAGGGCTACTTTTTTATTCAATATTTCACTGGTTTCGCCATAGTATTCGCGACGCTCAGAGTGACCAAGAATGACATATTCGGCACCTGTAGATTTTACCATCTCGGCAGATACTTCGCCTGTAAAAGCTCCTTTAGCTTCTGCAGCACAATTTTGCGATGAAACGGCCACATGCTCTGTTACTTTTGCAACCTCCGTAAGGTGAGTAAAAGGTGTTCCAAGCACAACTACAACGTCCTTATCGCCATTAGCAGTATATTGTTTCTCTACTTCAGTGGCAAGAGCAACACCATCTTGTACTGTCGTATTTAGCTTCCAGTTACCAGCTACAATCTTTTTTCTCATGATTTTAATCTATTATGTTTTAAGAATTTATTTCAAGAAGCTGCGAAATTACAGCCGAATGATGAATAAAGCAAGTAATCTATTAGCAAAGTACTGAAGAAAACCAGCAATGTAAATTAAATTAAACAAAGTACTATTAATTGATTATTCTCCAACTTTTATCATGATGGCCAGAACTGCTAAAAGCGCAACCAACAATAACAAGTAGAATCCTAAGGTGGTATGTTGCAATAATGCTGCCTTATGCTCCAAGGTAACAAGCTGCAAACCATATTTAAAATATTCAGGATCGGGTAAATTGTTATAATGCCATTTATCCACAATTACTCCTTCTTTAAGTACTAATACGCCCGGGTTAGACCGAATAATTGTTTTTAGCGTAATTTCGTCGGTAGTATGGTACTTGTAAGAAAATGAAAATTTTGAATCCAACTCAGTCACTTTTTCTGAGACTGTTGCAGACATCCCGTAAACCGGTACTCCCCTATCGATAAGCACCTTGGCAATTTCGTTTACTTTTTCAAGGGCTTTACCCTTAGCTCTCTCGAGGTCGTATGCAACCACCAAAATACTATATCCTTTATACGAAAGGACAGAATCAGTTATGTCCCATCCGTTGTGTGTGGTAATTGAAAAATCATGAATCGGAGGTTCATATCCCTCTTTAATCAACGTATTTCTTGTTTCAAGCCATTTCCAGGCAGTATCCTGGTAGGGTACATTTTCAGGGGCAAATTCTTTTTCCACACCATCTTTTGTATAAACAAGAACGGTTTCGTATTCGTCGACCGGAGCCCCCTCCGGAATTGCCATATCCGTTGGAATATGAGTAGCCACTTTATAGGGTCTGAAATCGAAAACCGGAAGGTTCCTGTAGGTATAGATTGATAACGAAACACCTGTAATAATGAAAACCAATACAATGCTCCATTCCCCGGCCATGGAAGCTACCGGTCTGAAACGTTTTCTTCCGTAAAAGATGAACAGAGTCGGTATCATGAATAATATATTCTTCCAGAAAGTTTGCCAATTGGTAAGGATAAGGGCATCTCCAAAACAACCACAATCAGTTACCGGGTTCGTGAGTGCTATTATCAGTGTTAGCAACGTGAAAAACGACATAAAAATAAATAATGCCCAGGAGGTAGTGCGCATAACAACACCCATAATCAAATTTAGTCCAATTACCAGCTCGGCAGTGCTCAGTAAAATAGCCAAAACCAGTGCTGTTGGCATTAAAAAATCAAGTCCGAATGCTTCGAAGTAATCACTAAATTTATAGGCTGATCCAAGGGGATCAATCGCCTTTACAAATCCTGAGAAGACAAAAACTGGTGCAATAATTATCCGGGAAAAATTTCTTAAAACTTTCATATATAATATAGCGTGTTTTTTAATTAGCAGTTAAATCAAGAATATCGTTCAATCGCTTTTGAATTTTCCAAAATATCTTCTGTGGATCAAGCATTTTTCCATCCTCAGTGCCACAATCGATTTGTTCAAAGTCATCATTCGCTTTTACCTGCCAAAGATAGATCTCTCGGACCTTTCTTTGAAATTCCAAATCTGCCTCATGAATATCCTCGTTGCCCAGCAAGTAATCGCGATCGCTGCCTGTACGCTTTCCCAATAAACTGTTTTTGGTGAACTCAAAAGGAACTTTTAGAAAGAGATTTAAATCCGGTACAGGAATGCCAAAATACTCATATTCAAGCTTTTTAATCCAGGTAGCCAGCCGTTCTTTGTCTTCTGCTTTTTCAAGTTTTGCGCATTGAAAACCAATATTTGAATAAAGGTACCTGTCAGCAATTACGGCATACCCCTCATCGAGCCATTCACGAATCATTTTTGCAGCATCGTTCCGATCGCCAGCATAAAGCATTGCCACAACATAGGGGTCGACCTTATCAATGGATCCTAATTCTCCCCTCAGGAAGCGTGAAATCATTTCACCAAAAAAAGGAGCATCATTGCGCGGGAAATGCAAAAACTTCGATTTGATTTTTTGTTTTTGTAAGTAATCCTCAACTAAATTAAGTTGAGTAGTTTTTCCAGAACCATCGAGCCCTTCGATTACGATAAATTTCATTCCTGTTTTGCGAAAGATTTGCAATAAAAACAATATGTTGCGCCCTTTTATTACTTTTACATTTCAGTATTTACGGGCATGGATAAAGATACACTATTTTACAAAAAACGCACAATCAGATGCAACAGCCGAATTATTGAATTGGAGGATCCCTTGATAATGGGAATTCTTAATGTCACCCCTGATTCTTTCTACGATGGTGGTATGCACAATTCACCGGAAGGCATTAAATCCCATGTTGAAAAAATGTTAGCAGAAGGTGCCGGTATTATCGATATTGGTGGCTATTCTTCGCGCCCTGGTGCTACTGAAGTTTCCGAAAAGGAAGAATTAGAGCGTGTAACTGCCACCTTAGATATTATCAGAAATGATTTCCCGGAAGCTATTCTTTCGTTAGACACTTTTCGATCGAAAGTTGCTGCTAAAGCAATCGAAGCCTATCATGTCGAAATAATCAACGATATTTCAGCAGGCAAACTGGATCCGGAAATTGTAGATGTTGTCGCCGAAGAAAAAACTGCCTATGTTGCTATGCATATGCAGGGTACTCCAAAAACTATGCAGCATGCACCTAAATACGAGCATGTAGTAAAAGATATTTTAGACTATTTTGCCCAACACATAGAATGGCTTCGGAGCAAGAAAGTGAACGATATTATTATTGACCCCGGTTTTGGTTTTGGAAAAACACTGGACCAGAATTATCAGCTGCTCGAGGGGCTTGATATTTTTAGCATCTTAGAATACCCGCTTATGGTGGGAGTTTCACGAAAATCGATGATCTATAAATTCCTTAATACGACACCCCGTGGCGCTTTAAACGGCACAAGCCTGCTAAACATGATTGCTCTGCAGAAAGGCGCAAAAATAATCAGGGTGCACGACATCAAAGAGGCCAGGCATACGATTGATATTTATAAAAAGTTGAATGAAGAACGAGAAAAAAGCATTAATTTGCTTAATAACACGAGTAAATAAGATATAAAAACACGCTATAAGAGTATGCTGATTAATTTCATTTCCCCGGGTGTTATCGATTTTATAGATATATTGCTTGTTGCATTTATTATGTACCAGGTATATTATCTTATAAAAGGCACGGTAGCCTACAATATATTTGTGGGGATAATAGCCATTTTGCTGCTCTATTTTTTTGTTGATTTTTTACAGATGAAATTATTATCATCGATTCTTGGCGGACTAATCGGTGGGGGTGCTATTGCTTTAATAATACTATTTCAGCAGGAAATCAGGCGGTTTCTGGTTTTTGTCGGTACCAGGTATTTTCCTCAGGGTAAGTTCTCACTGGACCACTTACTACGAAATCAAAAAGAAGCCAAGGAACAAGTCCGCATTGCATCAATCCATAAAGCCTGCCTGAATATGTCGAAAACCAAAACCGGCGCTTTAATTGTAATGGCGCGCCAATCATCGCTCGATTTGTATGCTGAAACCGGTGATATTTTAAATTCGGAGATGTCGAGCAGAATAATTGAGAGTATTTTTATGAAAAACGGCCCACTGCACGATGGTGCCATCATCATCGAGAACAATAGAATTGTAGCTGCCCGGTGTGTACTTCCATTTACAAACCGAACAGAATTACCACCAATTTATGGTATGCGGCACAGGGCTGGCATCGGAATCAGCGAAAATACAGACGCGTTTGTTATTATGGTCTCTGAAGAACGCGGTGATATTTCAATTGCCGAGGGAGGTGAGCTAATGCCCGGCATCAGCGAAGATGAATTTTGGCACATATTAAATAAAAAATTTGCAACGTTCTAAGTAGTATGAATTTTAAAGAATTCCTCGAGTTTAACATTATTGATACATCGAAATACGATTTAAGTATCTATAATATTCTGGCGCTCATTATTATTATAATTGGTGCCAAAGTTCTGTTGGGTGTAGTAAAAAGAATATTTAAACGACTTGAAAAACAGAAGTCGATCGAATTAGGCACCTCGCATGCCATCTACCAAATAATAAAATACCTTGTATGGATACTGGCTATTTTATTAATACTTGATTCCTTAGGCGTTAAAATTACTATTCTACTGGCCAGTTCAGCTGCCCTGATGGTTGGTTTGGGACTTGGCCTTCAGCAAATATTTCAGGACTTTGTTTCAGGCGTAACACTGTTAATTGAAGGGTCGCTAAAAGTAAACGACATCGTTGAAACACACAAGGGTGAAGTGGGACGCGTTAAACAAATTGGATTAAGAACCTCGAAAGTAGAAACACGCGACAATATTATTCTTATTGTTCCGAATTCAAAACTCATTAACGAAAGTTTGATCAATTGGAGCCATATTGCCAAAACTACCCGGTTTGATATTAATATAGGTGTCGCTTACGGCTCAAATGTTGGCCTGGTAAAAAGACTCCTGTTAAAATGCGCTAGTGCCCATCCGGAAATCGAACAAGTTCCAAAACCCGATGTTTTTTTTAGTGAATTTGGGGATTCATCGCTTAATTTCCGGTTGCTGTTTTATACAAAAAATACTTTCAGGGTCGAAAAAATTAAAAGCGATTTACGGTTTAGCATTGAAAATACGTTCAGGGAAAACAAGGTAACTATTCCTTTTCCCCAGCGCGATGTGCATCTTTACAATAAATAGAAAGAAAAAATTTTAGCAAGTATCATTGAGAATATTACCGATAAAATCTAATGTTTTTATCCCTGGCAATTTAAACAGGTGAAATAAAAAATTGGCACTTCTCATCTAATGTACAGAACATCCATAATGCTTCATAGAAG
>DNTK01000031.1 GCA_003508755.1 Bacteroidales bacterium
GTACTAAAGAAGATATTCTGGAACTACTTAAAACCACCTAAATTATGTTTAATAGAAAAATTTCCCGTCGAAAATTATTATCATATTCAGCGAAGGCAACTTTGATTGGTTCAATGTTGTTATCGAATCCCTTAAAATTATTTTCCGGCATTTTAAAAGACAGCTCAAAATCGCGTGTGATATTAATTCGTGATAAAAGGGTTTTAAGCAGCAACGGAAATTTCGATAAAGCTGTGATAGAAGAAATGCTTGATAAAGCGTTATTGAGGTTAACCGGGGCAGCAAATATTGCTGCAGCATGGCGTCAGGTTTTAAAACCAAACGATGTGTTGGGAATTAAATCCAATGTGTGGAGTCACCTTGCCACACCTTCGGAACTTGAGCAGACTCTGAAAGAAAAAGCCATGGGTATTGGTATTAAGAGCAACGACATCAGTATTAATGATCGGGGGATACGAACTGATAAGGTATTCCAGAGAGCCTCGGCGCTCATAAATGTGCGTCCGGCGCGCACCCATCATTGGTCGGGAGTGGGCACCCTCATAAAAAACTACATTATGTTCGATGCAAAACCTTGGAAATGGCATGGCGATTCCTGTGCCGATTTAGCAAAACTCTGGAAAGAATATGGGGTAGACAAAAAAACCCGCCTCAATATCTTAGTCATGATGACTCCCTTATTCCATGGGGTAGGACCACACCATTATAACCAAAACTATATCTGGAATTATTATGGTTTATTGGTTGGCTTCGATCCGGTTGCGGTTGATGCTACCGGCGTACGAATATTACAAGCCAAACGCAAAGAGTTTTTTGGCGAAGATAGACCCATTAATCCGCCACCAAAGCATATAGTCTATGGCGAAACCAGGCATCAGCTTGGGGTAGCAAATCCTGAGAAAATAGAACTGATTAAATTGGGAGATGAAGAAGATATATTAATTTAACAATGGTAATCGGGATTTTATATCCCGATTTTTATTTCTAATAATTTAAACATGAAGAGGAACATTTATTGTTCTTTCCCAATAAAGCTCTCAAAATCGTGCATGGTTTTAGCCGATTTAAAATCTTCCTGGCCAATGGTTTGTCCTTCATTTGAATCGTAATCCATAGTAATTTTCCAACTACCTTTTTCTTTGGCCAGTAAAACATGAAACTTTCCATAAAAAGAACGCTCGTTTTCCATACCGGTGAAAATGGTAAATTTATAGATTCCTCTTTCTGAAGCCAGCGAATCATTATGTATGCGTTCGAAAAAACGTAATTCAATAGTAGGGGTAAGATTCTGCTCCTTGTCTTGTCTAAAACGCTGACTTTGGTCGTTCATATATTCTTCAAATGTGAGGATCTGGCTCCAGTCGCCCCCAACACGAATTAAATTGGTTGAATGAATGGATTTGAAAAGTTCGAAATCGAGCGCTTCATAAGCTTTATGAAAATTTTTGTGAACATCATTGTTTATGTCAACAAAACCCTGTGCACTTTGGGCGCTGAGTTTTGCTGATACTAAAACAATCAAGAGGGTGAAAAAAGTAAACTTTGGATTCATGGCATAGTGATTTAGTTTGTATTTTGCTATTGATACAAATTCAATTAAAATAAGTAAGTACAACGGGGAAACATTTTAATTAGTCTGTCCAATATGGAAATACAAGCCAAAATTTATTACATGGTTAAACCAGGCACCCCTGCTGTAGGGATCTCCTGAATATTCGCCTCTTACAGGGAAAAGTGAATAGTTCCACCGGACATTAATATCGAACCGTCGGAAGAATCTGTAATTAAGACCAAACAACAGAGCTGTTTCCATCGAATTGGGGCCTACTTCACTGATGAAATCATTCCATGTACCATCATAATACTCAGCTTTAAAAAGGTAATTAAAGGACAAGCCAGCTTCGAGATTTAAATTTTCAACCACCTCATATCTGGCAATTACGGGCACATCAACGTAATTCAGCCTGATTTTATTTGGGAAATCGGGATGATCCTGATTAGGAGCGGCTCCTTTCGATGAATATTTGATTTCGAGCTGGGCACTAAATCCATCTCTGAGATCGGTATTTACAAATGCTCCCGCCAATAGCCCTCCTTTATAAAATCCAGACCATGTATCGCCATCTATTTGTGAACCATTAAAACCCACGAGTACACCACCTTTAAATCGTTGAGCATTTAATACAACCGGGATTAATAGTAAAACTACCAGAAGCAGGTTTTTGGTTTTCATGTGCGTTTATTTTAGGGCAATTAATTTTTCTTTTAATAGGTGAATTCCTTTTCCGGCTTTCTCCTTTATGACTTCCACTTTTTTGTAGGTTGGAGAATTTACCTCGTTTGGATCAACAACAAAAACAGGAGCATGTTCAGGAGCATAATTAACCAAACCGGCAGCTGGATAAACCACCAGCGAAGATCCAACCACCACAAAAATATCAGCTTCTGATGCAATGGCGGCTGCTTGTTCCATAGCAGGCACTGCTTCACCAAACCATACAATATTGGGTCGCAATTGAAACCCCTTATCGCAGGTATCGCCTTTATTAATTGCTTTATAGCCAATATCATAAACCAATGATGCATCACCCGTGCTGCGGACCTGGGTTAGGATTCCATGCAGATGTAAAACTTTTGTGCTGCCGGCCTGCTCGTGGAGATTGTCAACATTCTGGGTAATAATGTGCACATCAAAAAAATTTTCCAGATCGGCCAGTCCTGTATGCCCTGCATTGGTCTTAGCGTCTTTTAGCTGAGCTCTTCGTTCGTTGTAGAAGCGCAGCACCAGTTCCATGTTGTTGTTCCATCCTTCTGGGCTGGCAACTTCCATAACATCATAGCTTTCCCAGAGGCCACCCATTTCCCGGAAAGTTTTTAATCCACTTTCGGCACTTACTCCGGCTCCGGTTAAAACAACAAGCTTTTTCATGATAGAATTCCTTTTAAACAAAAATAAGAAATAAAACAGTGCTTAAGTGCTAAAGCCTTAAAGAGCCAAAGAAAAATCTTTTGATCTAATAATTATGCTACTTGTCATCTCTCTATCGAATTTTAGTATTTTTACTTACCAATATATTTCCATGATTAATCGCGAAACAGTAGATAGAATTTTTGCAGCCGCTGATATAGTGGAGGTGATTAGCGACTTTGTAAAGCTCAAAAAATCAGGCACTAATTACAAAGGACTAAGCCCGTTTTCGAACGAAAAGACACCCTCATTTTTTGTGTCACCCTCCAAAGGCATTTTCAAGTGTTTTAGTTCGGGAATAGGCGGAAATGCTGTAAAATTTCTGATGGAGCACGAGCGGCTTTCCTATCCCGAGGCGTTAAAATACCTGGCAAAAAAGTACAATATAGAGATTGAGGAAAAAGAGCTTACAGCCGAGGATATTAAGGAGCAAAATGAACGGGAAAGTATGCTGGCGCTTACCGATTTTGCCCG